>JBHLQA010000015.1:1619-17487 GCA_048885285.1 Candidatus Odinarchaeota archaeon | reverse complement strand
TAAATCTTATTCATAATTCAGCTTCAGCTTTAATCACTTAATCACTTTCTTTTTTCATTTTATAATCAAAAGTTATTTGTATCCAACTAAGTAGTGATAAATAAGAAGTAAGGTGATATCAAATCGCAAATGAAATGAGTGAAAAAGTAAAAATAAAGCTTAGTGGAATGACATGTGCAAACTGTGCATATAAAATTGAGACTAAGTTAAAAAGTTTGGAAGGAGTAAACAGTTCAGTGGTAAATTTTGCAAATGAAGAAGCAACTGTAGAGTTTAATCCTAAAATAACTAAATATGATGATTTTAATAAAGCAATTTATGATTTAGGTTATAAAGCTTCATTGGCTAAAATAGATCTTAAATTGATAGAACCTTATGATGAATCAGATTTTAAAGATATCATAGAGAATGTAAAAAAAATTAATGGAATTTACGAAGTTAGAGTTAATCATAAAGCAAGTAAATTATTTATTGAATTTAATGAATTGATATTGGATGAAAATCAAATTTTTACTAAAATTAAAAAACTAGGTTATAAAATTGAGAAAACAGCAGGAATAATGGATAAAGAGATTGAAAAACATAAAAAAGAAATGAGATATAGACTAAGAATTTTAATAATATCATTAGGTTTCACTTTTATCATTACCCCAATAAGTTGGTTTGTAGAAGAATCCTTAACTAGAAACATAATCTTGTTTTTCTTCGCAATTATTAATTATATAATTGCGGGTTCTTTCTTTCTGAAAGGTGCATATAAGTCGTTAAGAAATAAATCAGCTAATATGGATGTCTTAGTTGCCTTAGGTACTACAACTGCTCTAGTTTATTCAATACTAACAACATTTCTAATTGAAGGCAAGACCTTTTACGAAGCGATGAGTATGATATTATCTTTTTTGCTAATTGGAAAATATTTTGAACATAAAACTAAAGGACAAGCTTCAGAAGCTATTAAAAAGTTAATTGGTTTACAGGCAAAAACTGCGACTTTATTGAAAGATAATGAAGAAATTGAAATACCTATAGAAGAGATCGAAGTTGGTGATATATTAGTAGTAAGACCTGGAGAAAAAATTCCCATTGATGGAAAAATTGTCAAAGGAAAGACAAAAATTGATGAATCAATGATTACAGGTGAAAGCAAATTTGTAAAAAAAGAGATAGATAGTGAAGTTATCGGAGCCACAGTAAATCAGACTGGATTGATAAATATTATTGCTGAAAAGGTTGGTAAAGACACTTTATTATTCCAGATAATAAATTTTGTGAAAGAAGCACAAAGTAAGAAACCTGCTAAACAAAAGTTGGCTGATAAAGTCAGTAATTATTTTGTACCAATTGTAGTTTTAATAGCTATAGGTGCTTTCTTATATTGGTATCTTATCGCTCAAATAGGATTAGAATTATCATTATTAGTTTTTACCTCAGTAGTAGTCATATCATGCCCTTGTGCCTTGGGACTAGCAATTCCAACAGCAATTATGGTGGGAACCGGCAAAGGAGCAGAAAATGGGATTCTATTAAAGGGTGGAGATTCTTTAGAAACAATTAACTCAATAAATACAATTGTATTTGACAAAACAGGCACTCTAACAGTAGGTAAACCAAAAGTATCTGTAATTTTTTCTGAAAAAGAATTAGAACATCAAGGCTATGATGAGAATGCTTTATTATTCTATGCAGGGAGTGCAGAAATGGGATCTGAACATCCTCTAGGGCAAGCAATAATTGAAGAGGCGAATCAAAGAAATTTGAAACTTGTAACTCCCGCTGAATTTGATGCTATTCCTGGTAAGGGTATTAAAACAAGAATAAAAGAAAAAATTGTATTGGTTGGTAATGAAAAATTAATGATGGAAAAAAAGCTTTCTTTAAATGAATTCAGAGATAAGTATGAAGAATTTCAGAATAAAGGTATTACAACTATATTAATTAGTATAGAGAATAAAATAAGGGGAATTATAGGGATTTCAGATAAAGTTAAAGATCAGGCATTATATGCCCTAGATAAATTAAGAGAAAAGGGATTAGATATTTATATGATCACTGGAGATAACAAACAAACTGCTCAAATAATTGGAAAAAAGTTAAAAATAGACGAGAAACACATTCTAGCAGAAGTTTTACCAAATGAAAAAGCAATTACAATCCAAAAACTTCAAGAATCTGATGAACATAAGATAATTGGTATGGTTGGTGATGGCATTAATGATGCTCCTGCTTTAGCACAGGCAGATGTTGGAATTGCCATTGGTTCTGGAACAGATGTTGCAATTGAGACCGCAGATATAGTATTGATGAGAGGGGACTTAAGAAATGCAGTCTCAGCTATTAATTTATCTAAGAAAACATATAAGAAAATGATTACAAATTTATTTTGGGCTTTCATCTATAACCTTATTGGAATTCCAATCGCTGCAGGCGTTTTATTTTATCTTGCAGGATTTTTTTTACCACCATATCTAGCCGCAGTCTTTATGGCTTCCAGCTCAGTTTCGGTAGTGACAAATGCCTTATTTTTAAAAAGATATGAGCCAAAAACACCTCAACAAATCGAAGAGGAAAGATTATTAATCTCTCAAGAAAAAGTTGTTGATCCGGTATGTGGAATGGAAATTGATCCTAGAAAAGCAATTGAATATGAATATAAAAACAAAATTTATCATTTTTGCAGTTCAAACTGCGAGATGAATTTTAAGTTAGATCCTGAAAAATTTAAGAATTATGATGTGATGGATCCAAAGTTAATGCAAATAAAAAGCCTTGAGCTGAGTAAAAATAATGAATCATTAAAAGAAATTAAACAAAAAAAAGAGGATGAGAAAAAAATGGGAAAATTAAGATGTACAGAATGTGGATTAGAACAAGATCTTCCAATGCATTGTGGAAAACCAATGCATAAAGAAAATGATCAATTAGTCTGTTGGATGGGTGCTTCATGTGGTGCTCAAGAAATCCCTAAACACCATGATAAACCAATGGAAGTAATTGAATAAAATTATTAAAAAGGAGGATTTAAAAAATGGCTTTATATAAGTGTGGAAAATGTGGAAAAAAAATAGACACAATTCCTAAACATTGTTCGGAAGATATGATTTTTAATGAAAAAGAAAATAGATTTGAGTGTTATATGGGACCGAATTGCGGATATCTTCCATTAAATGATTTAAGATGTGAAGAGTGTTGTAAATAATTATTAAATCTATATTTTTTTCTTTATTTTTTCATAATTAGATAAGTACTTTTCATTGATTCATGAGTTTTTATTTTTTATATTGATAATAGAGGTTGCCACAATTTCTATAATTACTATTCATAATCTAATTTTAAAAATTTAATAATTTTTATTTATGACCAATATTAGTGAAACACTAGGATAATTGAGTTTAAAAATCTAAAAACTATTCTGTTTGAGTTAAACTTTGCTTCTGTTTAATAGCTATATACCACTTTTCTAATTGCATTATTAACTTCTTTATGTCTGGAACTCGAGTAATTTCTTCTTTATAAATAGGATAGTATCTATACAAATTATTAAGTAGCTCTATCCAAGATTTTTGACTTTCTGTTTGATTTGGTATATCTTTTTTTAATTGGAAAATTATTCTTTTCTCTCTTTTCGTTTTGATAAATCTCAAGAAGTTTTTCATCACTAGATTTTTAAATTCTGAATATTCTTCTGGTCTAAAACTAGCTAATGAGTAGCACATATTATCATCAGCAAATGGGAAGAATTTTATTAATTTATCTTCTGGAACTTCGGGATTATCGATTAAAGAAACTTCTATATCAGATGTATTAAGCTCTTCTAAGATAGGATATAGTTCTCCAGGAGAAATCTTCGTTTTTCGCTCAATTTCGCTTGAAATTTTAGAAATTGGAATATAAAATTCAGGTGTTTTCTCAGGATTCTCGATTCTATATATATACTCTTCTTTTATTATATTTATAACTTGATTTTCTAAATCAATAGCTAATGCATCGGTTGTGAAAGATATTTGGGTGTCCTTTAATTTTTCTCTATGTAATGCTTTGGCTACTTGTTTTTTATCATATCCTGCTGAAAGAGAGGTTATAAAACCATTTGCAGCTTTACCTTCTTCTTCTCTTTTAACTAACCTGCTAGTCTTACTTTCACCTTCTAATGCTCGTTCATATATTCTTTCACTTAGATATTTTCGAGCTTTTTGTTCAGCAACACCTTTCTTTTCAAATACTTCAGTAACCGATATGAAATCAATAATCTTTATTGATTTTCCTGATTTCTGTTTTTTTTCTGTTATCATGATATCCATATCTCTTTTTGCTAATTGATTAAGAAGATCATATACTTTTCCTTTAGATAATTGAGTCGCTTTAATTAATTCACGTTCAATTATTTCAATAGGATAAGCTTCGCCTCTTCTTATGTATTCACTTCTAATAATTTTATATACTTTATCAAGACTTTTTTCTTCTTCACTAACCGTTTCTTTCTGTAATCTCATAAACATTGAAGTTTCGTGAGGTTTTATATAGTAGATTAATAGTGTAGTTCCTAAGAAAAAGATCATAAGTATTGAGACAATGAATTTATCCCACATTAAGAATACTCCTACGTTCTCTACGGATTGATGTGGAATATTAGTTGCAAGAGCGAAGCGTGTTAGAGTTTGAGCAAAAACACAACCTAAACACAACAGAATTAATCCATCCTTTTTAAAGATAAATACACGCCATCCAAGTGATTTACCAAGTTTCTTTACTATACGATATAGAAAATACATTGATATAATAAACTCGAAAATGAAAACATAAGAAACAACAGAACCAGTTGTACCTATTGTGGATTTAAATGCAGCTATTGTTTCATCTTGGAGCAATAAAAAGATACTAATTTGTAGAATTTGAAAGAAAAAAATAAAAAAAACTATCAACGAAAAAGTAAAATTATCAAAAGTGCCAGCTCTTTTAGTTTCAGCTCGTCGCCTAGTAGATACATATTCAAATATTATAAAAACTAGTGTCATAACTAAACTAAAGTAAATTAATGGCATAATCCGTGTCATTTCCATTTCATACACAGCAACAGCATCACTTGGATTTGGATCATTTAATCCAAAAAAATCTAAGGATAAAAATACCAAGAAACTCCTATAAAACAATGAAATCACAACAAGCACAGCTAAAATAACAAAGGGAAGCAAAACAGCAAAAATATATCTTGGAACGGAATATCTTTTTATGAATCTTGCTTCGATTTTTGTCGAAAATTTTCTAGAATATATATAGAATCTACTGCTTAATAGAATTAACCAAATCATCGATAATGCTAATAAATATGTCATATAGTTAATTCCTGTTCCAATAAATAGAAAAAGGATATATAATATTGTAAATAAACCGCTATATGCTAGTATTTGCTTAATAGTAGTATGTCCTTCAAAAATATAGATTCTTATTTTATCAACACTAAATAAAAATGATAAAACCAGAAAAAGAGCTAAAATTGTATTTGAAAACACGAAGGGATTTCCAAGCATTAAGATATTAATCCAATCTGCATCTGGGAAATTAATTTTTAAAATTAAGACTAGAGAGTAAAAAATAAATAAAATATAAAGACCAAAAAACTTTTTTTCATAAGAATATGATTTGGGTTCTTTACCCTCAATATATATTTCTTGATGAATTATTTTATCATATATATTTGTTTTAAGTTTTGATTTAAAAGCAAAAAATTTCAATTTTAATTTTGAAGAGAATTCTTTAATTTTACTTTTAGCTCTTGATTTATCCATTCTTGAAATTTTTGATTGGTTTCTCGCTTCAGAACCACTTGACTTTTTTGAAGAATTAGATTGTTTATCTGACATTTTTTAAATAAAAAATGTTGTTATTATCATTAGTTGTATATGAGAACTTTTAAAATTTCATAATACAAGAATTTAAATTAAAAATAATTATTTAGCTTAAAATTATTTGCCTTTTTTAAAGATTCAAAAAAAGAAAATTTCGCAATCTTTAATATATTTTAAGCAATTGGTTGATTTCTAATATATAACACAAAATATCTATTATTTAAATATCAATTTAAGAAATAATAAAAAAAATGTATATGATATTATGGTATTGGCTTATGAATTTTATAGATACTTTTTATTAATAATATAATAGAATTATTATGCAAAAAATTCGTATAAGTATATTAAATACTTAGCAATGTTTAAATGTAAATTTTAAAAATCTTCGGATATAAATTAAAATATAATCAAAGTAATTTGAAAATTTAAAAATGGAAGCAAAAAAAACTGTAAGTAAAGAAAGCTTGGTTAAATTAGTTAAAAAAGCAATTGAATTACTTGCTGAGAGAAATATATCTCAAACAGTAATTCTATCTTCATATAAGATAAATTCTGTTCTTCGTGAAAATTTTGGAATAAACATAAAAGTTGATAAAATTGGCAGAGTGTTAAGCAAGATTGCGACGTTGAATGAATTGAAAAGGCTTAATACTAATATTCCGAAGTATAAATTACAGATAGCAAAGGTTTCAAGTTTACGGTTCTTTTAGATTTTTTTCAGTGTAAATTTCGAAAACTTGTAATTATTTTTTGAAGTTTTTCGAGCAAACTTTTTATTTCAGAATTATTTTCTTTGAAAGGCGTTAATTCTGTATTTAATTTTTCAATTTTTTCGTCTAAATTTTTCTGTAATGGTAATAGGGAATTTTGTATTTTTCTTTCAATATTTCCAGATAATTCATTTATCTGTTCGTTAGTATTTGTTAACATTCTTTTATAATTATTAACTAATTCATCAAATTGCATAAAAATTTTCTTACTTTCCTCTGTTTTTTCAGCTATAGAATTTCTCAGAGTTTTGAGTTCCTCTTCAATACTATCTATATTTTTTTCAACTGAAATCTTTAGATCTTTAATTAATTTATCCTTAAATTTACTAATATATTCTTTTAGTTCTTTATTGGCATCAATTCGACTATCAACATAATTCGAGACATTTTTCTCAAATTGGGTTACTGTTTCATCTAGAGTTCTTTTAAACCAATTGTCAACTTTTCCAAGTCCTGAAGATATTACTTCTTTCATTTTACTCAAAGCCTTAACAATATATTCAGTGCCTCTAGAAGTTCCTTGATTCATTTCATCAATCCAATCTCCCATTTGAGTATTTAACATCTCTATAATCTCTCGAGAGAAAGTTTCAGTTCCCTGTTGAAAACCTGAAATAATCGTTTTCATTTGTGAGTCATTTTTTAATTCTGTATCGATCTCCGATGGTTCTTCTATGATAGGTATTTCTTGCAAATCTTTTAGAGGGCGTTCATCCAATTCATTTACTTCTTTGATAAGAATAGGATTTTTTTTCTCAATATCTTCTGAAAATTTTTGAACCCATTTATAATACTCTATTGAGGTTGGTTTTTCAATTTCATATTGTATATTATGATATTTCTCAGCTTTCGAAAAATCATCTAATCGGTAGATTTCGAATCCAAGTTCTTCATTTTTGCCCATAAGTGTATGATCAAAAACAATAGCAAATCCATAAGGAAATTTTTCGCTCTGGAAATACTTTAAATTATTTAAATCACTTTCTGAGAGAAATAAACCCCATGAAGGATGAGAATGATAATATCCTATTAAATCTAAGGAATATTTATTTTTAATCTCAATAAATAAATCATAATCATCTTTATCAAATCCAATCTCTACTTTATCTCCATGAGATAATGGAACTGCATTTTCAACAATGACTTTATCTTCCTCCGATTCATAATGTCCTAAACAAATCCCCATTACTTCTACACTTTTTTCTAACGATTCATTACCAAACCGTAATACATGAGTGAGCATATTTCTAAAAGCTTCCTTTTTAATGAATATCATTCCTTTTTCACTTGTTCCTTTTGATTCCATTCTCTCCATTTTTTCTTATTCCTCTTTTTTATTTAATTTTTCAATATTTGTCATTAGATCTTTATTTTTTTTTTCCAATTCAATTATATTTTTTTTGAGAGTTTTGATTTCAATTTCTTGTGATTCTAATTTATTCTGGAGCGGTGTTTTTAAACTCTCTAATAAAATAATAGCTGCTTTTAAATTAGAAAGGAAACTTTTAGTATCTTTATTTGAATTTATAAAATTACCAACGATCTTATTAGAATTCCTAACAAAATTTTCTGATATATCTTTAATATATTTATCTAATTTGTCTGTAACTAATTCCTCTATAGAAATTATATTATTATATACACTTTCTAACAAGGAATTTTGTTGACTTAAAGATTCAGAAGCTTTTACTTTCTTATTATTAATATCAGTTAGGTCCTCCATTTGCCTATTAAATTGATTTAATATTGCGTTAAAACTCTCCTCTAATCTTTTTTCTATTAACAAAGAAAATTCATTATCTAGTTCTGATTTAATATTTTCAAGTGATTCCTTAAAAGATTCTTGGTATGAGTCAAATTCTTCGAATTTATCATCAATATAGATATCCAATCCATTTAGTTTCTCTTTAATTGAGAATTTAAAATCTTTCTGAAGAGTTGATATTCCTTTACTAAGACTATTTTTTATTATAATTACATCTTCTCTCATCTGTAAGTTATTCTCAACAATTTTCTTTATAATATCCTCACTCCAAGAATTAAAAACTGTAATTAATGGATCAATAAAAGATTCTACAAATTTTGTTAGTCCTGCTTTAAGAGAAGATAAGATCATAAGAGAATTCAACTCTGTTTTTTTTACCATAATTTGGCTCTCAGTAGGGAATGTTATATCCCCAAATAAGTCAGGCATTTCATTAATTTCTAGAATTGGTGGTTCTTTTGAATGAACACAATTAATTAATTTAATTAATTTTATGTAATATTGTATACTATCAGGAGGTTCTACTTTTGCTTCTATTATTTCATAACCAGAATCTTGACCTTTTGCTGGATTATCTAATCTAATTGCACGAAATCCTAAATCACCAGATTTTTCTAAATAAGTGTGATCAAATACAATTCCCACTCCACTTGGATTATTTGGGGTTTGCCATCCTAGTTGGTTTCTAATATCAGTACTAGAAAAGAATATTTTTAATCCAGGATGGGAATGATACCACCCACAACTGAACCAGTTTTTTTCAGCAAACGCAGCATCAACCGTAGAAAATGTTATATAGTCTTCTGGGGAAAATGCGACTTCAATAGAACCCCCATGTGAAATGGGGACAGCATCTTCAACGATAACATCCTGTATTCCTTTTTTATCAGGTTCACCCTCTAACCTACCAATTAAAATACCCATTACTTCTTTAAACTGTTTAGGTTCTCTTGCCTTATTCCCAAATCTTAGGACATGGACGAGCATTTTATAATACGCTTCTGGTTTAATAATGACAGATGGCACTTGTTATCACGATTTATGTTTTAGATTTAGTTTGTTAATGATATATATATAATTTAATTGGCTTTATATATTTGAATAAAAGATTATAATTTAAATATGATTTTATTGTCATTTCTCTCAATATATTCTTAGTTAAGAAAAAATAAAATCAAAAATAGAAAATGTATGTTTAATTACTAATCGTGAGGTAATGGTTTACCACAGAAGGGACAAAATCTAAATCCCAAGTCTTTTCCGCAAAAAGGGCAAAACTCATTCTCCTTACTTCCAGAATCTTCTATTTCAGCTCCTTCCTTTGGTATTGAAGGCAATTGTCTTGTCGTTTTAACAGTTGGGGCTGAAGATTGAGCCTCTGCCTTCCTTGCAGCTACTGTTGCTTTAAATGCTTGTCTTCTCTCCTCCTCAAGTTCTTGTTGGCTTTTCATCTCTTCAGTTTTTACCCAACCCTGAACTTTAGGTCTTTTCAATTCACTTTCAGGAACGCTCTCTAGTTCTACTTCTTTAGTTTCTGAAATAGGGGCTACTATTTTCCTTTCTTCTTTTCTCTGCAGAGCTTGTTTAACAAGAGCCTGAGTAGTTTTCATAACTTGATGTGGATTAATATTAGGTATGGCTACAGTTCTAAGAACCCATCCTACAATAATATTTTGATTTGGAAAATCTCCTTCAACATCTTCATCTTTAAAAACATAGGAGTCAATAATATCCTGTCCTTTAAGCATACGTACAGCCCATTTTTCATTAATCAGTCCTAATTGAAGTCGGTAACTCGTTCCTGGCACACCAAGCTGACCAGATAGGGGAATAAAACCAATTTCAGTCAATTTAAATCACATTTTATCTCTAAATTATATGTTTTCTGTAATATTATAATGATAAATTCTGAATTTAAATAATTTTTTTATTTAAAGTAAAAATTTATCTTATAATTAAAAATTTTTATAATCACTTTAGCGATCAAAAGGCATAAATACAAAAAATTGTATTAAATTTGCATATATTTTCCTCAGAAAAAAAAATTCAAAGAAGATTTTACTATGGTTGTTATTATTCCTAAACAATGTTATCTGGCAGTGGTAGCAGCAACAGTTAGATTTGCAAATACTCGTATTCCTAAAGATGATTGGTTAGAAGTGAGCGGGATTTTCATAGGAAAGAATGAGGGCGATGATGTAGTAATTACACAAACATATCCAATTATGCATCAGGAATTGGATAAGGATGCTGTAATTGATCAATATAAATGGTCTGATGAGGATTATGTTGCTTTAAGTATTATTGATGATGAAGCTTTTGAACGAGGTGAATTTACAATAGGATGGTGGCATTCACATCCAGATTTTAAGGTAATGATGTCTCATATTGATATACGTACAACTCTATCTTATCAACAAAACAATCCAATGGCAATTTCTTTAGTATTTAATCCAACAAGGTTGATTCGACAAATTGAATTAGCTGATAAAAAAGGAGATCCAGATAAACAATTAAAAAATGATCCTGGTTTTAAAATATTCAGGTTAGATGACGTAAATTCAGGGGTAGAGGCTTCATATCATACTGCAGATTACAGAATTGAGGGATATGATAGCATGGAACAATTAATTGCACAAACTCAGAAATTCATTATTGATATCACTAATTTTTTTCCTAAAGATAATGTTCCAGATACATATAACAAATATATTAATGAACGTATAGAAAAATTGGAATCTCTCTTTCTTGGTACTGAGGAGTATTTGACCACTTTAACTCATCGAGGAGAAAAATCAAGAATTCCAGAAGTTTTAGAAAATCAAAGCCAAGAAATTCGCAAATTTGTAGCAGATACATCTGTAAAGATAGAAAATGTCCGGGAATTTATGAACTATTTAGAGTATAAAGAAAGAGATGTATTAATTCCTCAAATAGAAGAAATTATAACCAGATGGGATGAGCATGTTGCTGGATTAGATAAAAGATTAAAGCAACTCAAGAAGAGATTTTAATTCTAATAATCTTCATCCTATTTTTAGTTTTGATATATTTTTATGTGATTACACTTTTTTTTGATTAATTATTTGATTTTTTTTTATAAATTTTCATATAACGCATAGATCCCATAGAATATTATGAAGAAAATAGATTTTCCTTTTACAGCGATTCTTGGTCAAAAGAAAATGAAAATGGGGTTGGTGTTAAATGTTATAGACCCTCAAATCGGTGGTATTCTTTTAACAGGACAACAGGGTACTGGGAAAAGTACAGCTGTCAGATCTCTTGTAGAATTGATGCCCCAAATCGAAGTAATAACAGGTTGTGAATTTTCATGTGATCCTCATTCTGATATTGACAATTTATGTCAAAATTGTATAGAAAAGAGGGAAAATGGTAAAATTCAAACTGAATTTAGAGATATGTGGTTAGTGAATTTGCCTCTAGGAGTAACTGAAGATATGGTATGTGGGTCGTTATCAATCGATAAGGTCCTTACAGAAGGGATAAGAGCTCTACATCCTGGTTTATTGGCTAAAGCCAATAGAGGAATACTTTATGTAGACGAAATTAATCTCCTTCAAGATCATATAGTTGATGTTCTTTTAGATTCAGCAGCTTCTGGTGTTAATATTATTGAAAGAGAAGGTATTTCTGTATCACATCCTTCTAGATTTGTATTAGTTGGATCAATGAATCCAGAAGAAGGCGATTTAAGACCACAAATAGCGGACCGGCTTGGTTTAGAAGTAAGAATAGAAGCCCCTAGAGATCCAGAATTACGTGCTGAAATAACTAAAAGAGTTATAGAATTTGATGATCATCCTAAAGAATTTATTCAAGCTTTTGAAAATAAACAGGAAAAGTTGAGAAAGGAAATTTTAAATGCTCGTCAAATTTTAAAAGAAGTTCAAATACCGAGCGCAGTTTATGAATTTGTTTCGAAAATTGTAAACGAATTGGAGATTTTTTCTCAACGAGCTGATATTACATTTATAAGATGTGCTCGTGCTCATGCAGCATTAAATAATAGAAAGACTATAGCCGAAGATGATCTTAATGTTGCAATGGATTTGGTATTTGAACACAGAATTCAATCACTCCATTATGAAATGACACCTGAAGAAATAAAGGCTAAGATTGCAGAAGTTTATGGAAAAATAAGAGAAGCATATGAAAATACTGAGGTTCTTCAACCAAATAGAGAAACTGAGGGGCCTTTAAAACATGATGACAGTTCTCAAAAAGAGTTTAAACGTCAATCTGTTGATCCTGAAAAAGTCGATATCCCAGAGACAAAAGAAGAGAAATTACCCCCTCCAAAATATCCTGATAACAGAAAACGAAATCCGAAACCTGCTGGAGGTTGGAAAGTGAAGAATATTCCTTTTGATGAGGATCTACGATTTTTTGAAGCGAAAAATAATTCTCTTCCCTTTATTTATAAAATGGAAAAAAAAATGACGTCTATCTTAGATAGTATTAGGAAAGAACGAAAAATTTCTGATTATGGAGGAAGAGGAATTGGTAGAAGAATAAAAATATCTTCATCACAAAAGGGAAGATATGTCTCATACAGAACTTCCATTAGAGATCAACCAAAATCTATTGCGTTAGACGCTACTATTAGGAATTATCTTAAAAATATAGTATATAATGAAACTGAAATCGACTTTCCTATACATTTTAATAAATATGATTTAATGGATAAGATTTATGAATATAGAGCTCCGCTGGCATTATTCTTTGTATTAGATAGTTCAGCATCTATGTTTTATGTAATAAAACAAATGACTGATGTAATTCTGTCTTTACATAGAGAGGGATATAGAAAAAGAGATAAAATTGCCTTAATTATTTTTCGTGGGAAGGAAGCAGTTGTTCTTCAAAAGCCTACTGTTAATTTTAAAATGGCAGTTAATAAGTTGAAAAAGCTCGAGGGGAAATCATATACACCGATGGCAGCAGCATTAAAAAAAGTATCTGAATTAATAAAAATTGAAAAATTAAAAGATAGAAATATAATACCTGTAGTTTTTATCTGTAGCGATTGTGGAGCAAATATTTCTGTAAAATATCCTGATTTAATAGCTCAGATTGAAACAGATTATACGTTAATTACAAGGGAATTAGAAGAATTAACAAAAAAATTATCAAAACAAAATATCTATATGGTTGTTCTCGAACCAAAAAAATCTTATGCAACTCACGCTCTAGGTGTACATACATATTCAGCAGAACTTATTAAAAAGAACTTTAAAAAATATGGTAATGCTAAAATATATCGATTCAATAAGTATAATCCTAACTCTTTAATATTAGAATTGAAGAAAATCCTTTAGATTACAGTTTTAATTAATAAATAGAATGTATTAAGATATTAATTTAAGGAATATTAGCAGGGAGAATTCCAAATTTTAAAGAGTAACCAATTTTTTTAAGATCATCAGTGAAGTAGTTAGGATGCGTATACACGCATATATGAATCCATTTGTTATTTTTTAAGACTGAAATATGATGAGAAAACATCCTCGCAATACCTTGATTTAGATATTCTATTTCTCCTTCCCTAGCAATATTTCCATCACTTAATGTTATTTGTTTATCAGAAATAATCTTGATATTTTTCGCTGATTTCTTTAAAGTATTAACAATCCTCTTTGTGGTATCTTCTAACCTTATGGATGGATCTATCTCAGAAACACTTACATGCAGATTTTTAAAATTATCTTTAGAAGCTGCAAAAACTTGAGATGTATAGGGTACTGGATTTACTTGGACTAAGTAGTCAGGGTAGGAAATTGAAAATGCAAGCGATTCGGAATTGTACTCATAAAAATTATCTTTTATTTCTCTTACAGGCATAGGAAATTTTTCACTTATCTTTAATGCATCATTTTTTATCCTATCGAATCTATCTTTTATTAAGTCTATATACTCTGGATGAGTCATAATATAAAATACATCATTTTGAATAGCATAAAGTACCATATCTGCCACAAGTTCTGGGTTCATCCCTAATCCTGACATTTTTGAAAGATTTTCTATAAGTGGTCGATTTATTTCTGCTTCTTTTGGTGATGGTCGATAAAAGTCCTTAAGATCAGTTCTCAAACGAATTGTATTTTTTAAAATGTTTGTATTTATTAAGCCCGGGCAAAGAACAGAAGCTCCAACATTAGTATTAAAACATTGATGTGCAATCATTTCACTTAGAGAAACAACTGAGAACTTTGACGCAGTATAAGGGCCACCTCTCCCTGTAAGATGTCCTCCTACTGATGCAGTATTTACTATATGACATGGTTCTCCACTTTCCAACATACGTTTTAAAAAAGAAATAATTCCATGAATCACTCCAAAAAGATTAATTTTTAGAGTGTGATTCCAATTTCCTATTTCTAAAAGATGAGCAGGACCAGTACCTCCTACTCCAGCATTATTACAAAGTATATTCACTTTCCCAAATTGCTCATAAGTAGCATCAGCGAGTTCTTTAACCTGTTTTAGGTCGCTCACATCAATAACAAGGGATAAAACTTCAGCACCCTTCTTATTAAGACTTATTAATGCATCGTTTAAAGATCTTTTATTAATATCTGCTATAACGATTTTCATACCTCGTTTAGCAAATGCATGAGCTAATGATAATCCAATCCCACTTCCACCACCTGTAACTACAGCAACCTTTCCTTCAAAATTTTTTATCATAATTATCTTACAAGATATTTTTTTTTGATTTCTTAATAAGTAGAAATTATGTAAGGTGATTTAAAAAGTAACTCTTCAAAACAGTAATTTGATGTATTTTCAAGCAAGTTTTCGAAGAAAGCATATAGTAACTTGATTTTCTAAAAACTTCTTAAGTCTATTCTTCTATTTGTTTATTAATGGCTGATAAATCAATTTCATGTCTAGTTGTTGGATTTAATACACGTCCTTTAGCTTATTCCTTAAATAAAGCAGGATATGATGTTTATGCTGTAGATTTCTTTGGTGATTTAGATTTATTTCCATATGTAAATGATTCTATTGTAATATTGCAGGTTTTAAATAGTAATTATAATTCATTGAAGGATAAATATAGCCAATATTTAGTACAATATGCAATAAAATTATATAATAAACATCAAGATACACAGTTTTTTTTAATAGGGAGTGGTTTAGATGATGATTATGAAGGAAGAAAACTTATTTTAGATGAAATTATGACATCTAATACTATATATGTTAATAATAATATAGAGACTATTAAAAAAGCAAGAAATATTGAATTAATCTGTAATTTTTTAAAATCTTACGGTTATAAAATACCAAGATCTTTTTCTTTTGAAGATTTGAACATACATAAATTAAAAATAGAATATCCTTTCATATTAAAAAAAAAGAGAAGTGCTGGAGGGATTAATGTATTTAAAATTAGAAATGAAAAGGAATTAATTATTATACCTCCTGGGAAAGCTGAAATTTTAGCAGAAAAAATTACA
>JBHLQA010000015.1:0-1609 GCA_048885285.1 Candidatus Odinarchaeota archaeon | reverse complement strand
TTTCTGGAGGGCGAAGCTCCTGCTGAGCCGGTCTTAATCTCTCACATAAAATCCTTCGAAGAAAAATTTTTTATTCCAAATGAATGGCTAATTCAAGAATATATTGAGGGAATTCCTGTAAGTTGTACTGTAATTTCGAATGGTGAGGAATCTGAAGTTATTTCTATTAATCGTCAAATTATTGGAATGAAATCTCTAAATTCTCCAAAAGGTTTTATGTATTGCGGAAATATAGTTCCTGCAGGAATTTCGAAAGATCAAGAAAAAGCTATATCAGAAATATCTGTTCTTTTAACCAAAGAATTAGGGTTAAAAGGGATTAATGGTTTTGATTTTGTATTAAAAAATAATTATCCATATCTTATGGAATGTAATCCTAGAATCCCTGGTTCAATTAGAGCTTCTGAAATTGCTTTAGATTTAAATCTTTTAGACCTTCATATAAAAAGTTTTATCCCAAATGAATGGATCGAACTTAAAAAATTGATAAAAAATGCTGAAATTAAGAATACTGCCACAAAATTAATATATTTTGCTCCCAAAAGAATTAATAAAAAAATAATACCAAAAATCAATAATCTAAAGTATATTCATGATAAATCTGAACCAAATAGAGATATTATAAAAGGGGAACCTTTATGTTCTGTATTATATAAAGCAAAAAACCATTTTAAATCTTATAATGGAGCATTCAAGATTGTAGAGAAAATAAATGATATAATTAAATAATAATTTTTATTGAATTCTTCTATTGAATGATTGTCTTAAT
This sequence comes from Candidatus Odinarchaeota archaeon, assembly GCA_048885285.1. Taxonomy (GTDB): domain Archaea; phylum Asgardarchaeota; class Lokiarchaeia; order Sigyniarchaeales; family SOKP01; genus Loki-b32. The sequence continues at coordinate 840 of JBHLQA010000015.1, read as the reverse complement.
CTTTGCGATGTAACCACCTAATTTTCTACCATCTGATTCAGGAACCGCGAGTGCTAAAAGGCGATTCTCATCTAAATCATGCAATATTACTGAACCATTATCTCCACCAATTATGGAGTATTCCATGTGACTTTCAAGTAATACTCCAGATAAGTTATATAAAGCTGCCACCATAGCTGAAAGGATTGGTTCAGGCATTGTAGATTGAATTTTTATTGGTAATCCATCTTTTGTAATTATTGCTAAAACAAGAGTATTTGGGATTGCTCTTTTAAGACCTTTAAATATCTCTTCCTTAAGAATATCAGAAGTTTCAATAATAGCGGATACTTGCAGACTTAATTTTTGCAATTTATTTATATATGAATCTAATCCTTCAAGTTCCGCTAATTCTCTATTGAGATATGAAATCATGGTTATATTGTCTGCTAAAATTGAAAGAATAATCTTATCTTTACCAGTAATTAAATTATAAGATACATCTTGATTAAGCGAATCCCTTAACATTTTAGAGGATAGAAATACAAGACTGCTATTTGCGGCAGTGACTTCTCCAGTTGTCATCGTCATATCTTTCTTAAAAATACTCGAAATTTGTGTTCCTTCTGGTGTTCCTACATTAATTCCAATTATTGCTGATGAAGATTCAATTTCTTTTTCAACTAATTCTAAAACATCAGCTTTTAATTCCTCTAGAATTTTTTCTTGTCTTTCCATGAATGAATATTAATATATTTGAAAATAAAAAGATATTCTAATAATTAAGTAATAATTTTAGGAATATTGATATTGAAATAAGTTCAACTTATAATATAGTAGATTACTATTTTACAAAAATTA
>JBHLQA010000014.1:0-18159 GCA_048885285.1 Candidatus Odinarchaeota archaeon | reverse complement strand
AACCACTATTTTTAATGATTATGAAACAAATTCTGATCAGATCATTTCGCCATCACTGAATTTTGTATCTAATCATTAATTTTTTTTTAAATAATTTCGAGAGATCCAAGCAATCGATTTTTGGATAATTTTAAGAATGATTTTTTAGATTATTCTGATAGTTTTTGGAATTTTCTTTTTTTAATTGTAAAATTTTTTAAGAACTTAGATTGGATTAAGAAAGTTTAGATTTTCTTGAACTATTTCTAATTTAATTTTAATGGGAAAAATAAAAAAAGGAATAAAAAAAGTTAGATATTCATAGCTTTTTAATGATTAATTCAGCCATACGGTTAGAAAATCCCCATTCATTATCGTACCATGATAAAACGGAGACTTCATCATTGATTACTTTCGTCCAGAGGCTACTAAAGACAGAACTATGAGGATTTCCAACAATATCACTACTTACTATTGGATCATCGGTATAATCTAAGATACCCTTTAAGGATCCATTAGCTGCTTCTCTCATCTTTGCATTAATCTCTGCTGCTGAGATTGGATTCTCGACTACTGCTTTAAGATCTACAACACTACCATCTGGAGTTGGAACTCTCATTGCTATTCCATCTAATTTTCCTTGCAATTCAGGAAAAACCAATCCAATAGCTTTAGCTGCTCCCGTTGAAGTTGGGATCATGTTGGCTGCAGCAGCTCTTCCTCGGATCATTTTCTCTGGAGTACCAGCACGTGCTATATCAGCTGTGGATTGATCATTAGTATAAGAATGGATTGTAGTCATTATACCGTACTTAATTTTTACAGATTCTTGTAAAACTTTTACTACGGGAGCTAAACAATTAGTAGTACAAGATGCATTTGAAATAATTTTATGATCACTTGTTAATTTATCATCATTACATCCGAGAACAACTGTAATATCTGGATCTGTAGCAGGAGCACTAATTAAAACTCTTTTTGCACCAGCAGTTAAATGTTTGCTAGCGCCTTCTCTATTTACGAATCGACCAGTAGATTCAACAGCAACATCAATATTATTGCTAGCATGTGGTAAAGCTGCAGGATCTCTCTCAGCAGTTATTGGTATATTCTTACTATCAATTATCAATGAGTTTTCAGTAGATTCTACTTTTCCTTTAAATCTTCCAAAGACAGAGTCATATTTTAACGCATACGCCAAATATTTTGGTTCAAAAAGATCATTGATTGATACAACATCAATATCATTCCAGAAATTATCATAAACAGCTCGGAAAAATAGACGTCCTATACGCCCGAAACCGTTGATTGCAACTCTTTTTGTCATTTTATATCACTTTATCATTTTTTAAATAGGTTTTGTTTTATTAGAAATAACAATCTAAATATGTGGTAGATAGTTTTTTAATCTTTTAGTTTTAAATTTTTTTAAATGGTCGAATGACTTGAGAAAATTCTATTCATAGTAAATTTAAAATTCAATCAGATTTCAAGTTTCAAAAAAAAAAAAATTCAAAAAAATTTATCATTCTCAATAAAAACAAAAACTTGTATTATCCAATAAATTCTTATTATTTTTTTTTTTTAAAAAAAATAGTAATAAAGGATATAATATTTTAAATTTTTAGCCTAATTGCCCTGATTTATGAAAATAATATAAGAAATTAAATAATTAATATCTTACATTTACTTCAACAGAATGAATTAGAGTTGCAATAATTATATAGATGATATAATAAAAATAGGATAAAAGGTTAAAGACTTACGCTTCTTCTTCAAATTCTTTTCCCATTAAGCGCATAACTGCATCAGAAAGTTTATTTTGACTTCGACTTAAAATACCTTTAACTTTACCTTCTTTGCCAAGAACTCTTAACATGATGCCATTCCATACAGAAGAAGGTTCACCCTTTATATTCTTAAATCGATCTCGATGAACCTCAACACTAATATTCTCATATTTATTAGCTGCTTCGGAACATTTAAAACACAGAATACATTTATCCCTATCAACTTCAATTTCCTTTCCTTTTCTCTCCATTGCACTAACTGAACATTCATCGCAAAATTCATCAATTGTTTTCGTATCTTTCTCATTACTACTAATGGTAATAGATCCTTCCACTACTTTTCTGACTTTTTGACCATTTTCTAAAGTCCTTACTTCTTCTTCAAATTCAGGAAGTGAACCATTTTCAACAACATTTAGTTTCTTTTCACCATTAATGAAAAGTTCTAGTGTATATCCTGGGCAAATCCACGTACAACAACCACACCATACACACTTTTCCATATCAACAACTATTTTTTTATCAGAGTCAATTTTCATTTCCTCTGGGGTACCTATAGCAGTTTTTTTTAAGGGTTCATCATAAATTGAAACTGTAATAGGACAAACACGATGACAAAACCCACACTCCACACATTTATCTTCATGATATCGGAGTTGCATAACATGGTTTAACATTTTATATTCATAGTCTACTGTATTTTCATCCACTTGAATAGTTTTTTTTGATGGTAGCGACATATTAAATCAGTATTTTTTCAATATATATTAATAATATATACAAGGTAATAAAGCTTTTAGAACTTGTATCTGATTGGAAATATGATTCTTATTGAAAATTAGGGAAAATAATATTAAAAATATAAAAAAAAAAGTCAAAATAGAATATTCATTTTTTTTTATATCTCCCACCACAGCAGTTAAATCGCATATCCTAACAAGCACTTTCATTAGAACAATCACAACCTTTCGAAACTGTTAATTCAAGACCGCATTCTTTACAAACAAATATATACATCCCCTTCTTTCATTTCATGACAATGGTTCATAATTTTTCACTCCTTATATTGAATTATCATTGTAAATTGATTTAGATTTCTACAAAAATCTTTTCTTTAGATGTTATTATGATTATCGTTATAATAAATTAAAAAAAAAGGAAGTTCTATAAGTGTACTATTTTAAAGCATCAAAGATACAGCAATATTCAAAATAAAATACAAGATAAGGATAAATAATGATAATAGCATGCTATCTATTTATAATCGATACTCAAAGTATTTTTTTTGCTAGAATTAAATATTTTTTAAATTTTATGTTCAGATATAGTCAATATTATGTAATCTTGATTTAATTTTAGCAAATAATTAATTAATTATGCCTAAGATAAAAAAAATTTTGTAAAATAAGTTGTTTCCATAAAAACAAATAATAAAAAAAACAAAAGGTATAATAATCAAAACTTTATCTAATATTTTGATTGAATACTCCTAAATTTTTTTTAGGGAAATTATCATAAAAAAATTTTGATTAAAATTTATTAATAAAGATCGGTTTTCTGGATGAGGAGTATAGTTCAAGGATATACTAATTATCTTAAGGAAATATTTGAGAATTCCTATGATCATATATATCTTCACGATGAAAATGGGAATATCCTTGATGCTAATGATGTTTTTATTCGAAAACTTGGATATTCTAAAAAAGAACTATATGGAATGAAGATTACTGATTTATTGCTTGAGGAAGTACCCTCTATTATTTCTGATGAACTTAAAAAGGAAATAAAAACTGGAGCTGTTAAAGTACCTAAAACATATAAAGTAAGAAAAAAAAATGGTACGATAATCTATATTGAAGTGAAAACGATTTCATTAAAAAAAGAAGGCAATTATTATGCAACGCTAGGGATTGGTCATGATGTGTCAACTTATAAAGAAGTAGAAAAACAGATAGTGGAATCAGCGCATAAGTTTCGAAGAATATTTGAGAGTATACCAGATTTATTTTTCTTAGTTTCTAGAGATGGCACCATCTTAGACTATAGAGGGAATATTGAAGATTTAAAGTTTCCATTAGAAACATTTGTTGGTAAGAATATCAGAGAGCGTTTCCCAAAACATATTATTGATCTTAGTGTAAAAAGCATAAGTAAAACATTAGAAACTCATGAACCATTAACAGTTGATTTTCATCTTCAAATTAAGGGTTCAACCCGTTATTTTGAAGCTCGTCATTTATACTTTTCTGAAGATCAGGTTTTAGTTTTCATACGAGACATTACTAAGCGAAAAAAAATAATTCAAAAGATAAAAGAATCAGAGGAAAGATTTAGAGCTATTACTGAGCAGTCATTAATAAGCATATTTGTTATTCAAGATGGAAAAATAAAATATTTTAACGAAGAATTACCCAGAAGTACAGGATTTTCTGCGGAAGAAATAAGAAATTGGGGTCCTGATGAATTTATAAAAGGAATTCATCCTGATGATAGAGTGTTTGTTATGGAACAAGCTAGGAAAAAACAGGAAGGAAATAAAGAGGCAATAAGTAATTATAAGTATCGTGCTCTTAAAAAAAATGGAGAAGTTATGTGGGTAGAACTTTTTTCAAAAACTATTATTTTTGATGGTAAACCGGCAGATTTAGTATTAGCTAAAGATATTACTGAAGAAAAAGAAGCTGAGCAATTAACTATTGAAAAAAATAAAAAATTGTTAGAACTTCAAGAACTTAGGAAGGATCTGATAATACGAGTGTCTCATGAATTAAAAACCCCAATGACATCAATATATGGTGCTTATCAAATCCTGAATAAATTTTACTTGCATGAAATGGGAATAGAAGCACAAAAATATCTTGAAATAGGACATCGTGGTTCTCTTCGTTTAAAACATCTAATTGATAATTTATTAGATGCTTCAAGATTAGAATCTAAAAAAATAAATTTAAAATTTCAAAAAGAAAATTTGTCAGAACTTTTAGTTGATTGTATAAATGATATGAAATACTTAGCCACTAATCGTCAACTGAATTTAAAACTTGACATTCCAAATGAAATCTATGCCGAGATAGATAGACTTAGATTCAGACAAGTTCTTGTAAATATTACTTCAAACGCAATTAATAATAATCCGATAGAGGGAGAAATTTTTATCTATCTTGTCGAAAAACCAGATTATATTGATGTTCGAATAAAAGACTCAGGAGTGGGAATAACCGAGAAAGAAAAGGAGAAATTGTTTGAAAAATTTGGAAAAATAGAGAGACATGGAATGGATTTAGGTGTAGATATTGAAGGATCTGGGCTTGGATTATATATATCAAAAGAAATTGTAGAGTTACATGGTGGACAAATTTTTGTCGAATCTGAGGGAAGAAATAAAGGTGCTACTTTTATAGTAAGATTATTTAAAAAAAATAAAGAAGAATTTTGATTTTTTAATTAGTTCTAATTAAATATCTCAAATTCAACCCGTTATAATATGTCTCTTTACGTTTATTAGGTGTTTATTGATGATTTAATTTTTGAGAACAACTTTATTTTCTTTTTATTCTCTTTTAATTCTTCTTTTACTTTCAAGATTTCTTTTAGGTTTTCAGCCAAAGCTCCTAACTTATTTGCTGTTGCAGTGATCTCTTCCATAGAAGCACTTTGTTGTTCAGTAGCAACACTAATTCCTTCCATATTATTAAAGGAATCCTGTATGTCTTTAATTATATCTGTAATTTTGCTACCAGTGTTACTCACTGCCCTTTTTGATTCTTCTGCAAGTTTTCGAACCTCATCTGCTACAACAGCAAATCCTCTCCCTTGTTCACCAGCTCTACCCGCTTCAATACTGGCATTTAGCGCCAATAAATTTGTTTGATCAGCTATGTTTGTAATCAACTCATTTACATTATTTATATCATTTGAAGCGCTCATAATTCTTTCTGTAAGGCTTGTTGTTTCAGCTGTAGAGGATGCAATCTCTTCGGATGCCGCATTAACCTCGCTAGCATTCGCAGCTAATTCTGTTGCAATATTAGCAACATTAACAGCTACTTCTAAGCTTGATTTGATTACATTATTCATTAAATCATCCAATTTATTATCTGCTTTATAAATGTATCTAATTGTAAAAAATGCCATTGCTGCCATATAAGCGATTCCAAATACCTGAACACTCAATTGAATCGTTATATTATCAACCAAGTATAAAAATGCAATCCTAGTCATATATGCTATTACCATAAGCGAACTAAAGAACATAAGGATAATTTTAAATTCCTTAGATTTTATACCCTTTCCCAATTTTTTAATGACTAGATAAAAAACAAACGTCAGAACACAAAATATTATTGCAGGTGATAAAATATTAATAATTTCTTCATTAATAGCCCCTTGTAATATCATATTCATCCTTTTAATTATTTTTAAAATTTTCTAATATTAATTAATGGTAACTTTTTTTTTATAAAAGAGTTTTTTTATAGTGCAATTGTCAAAAAAAACTTATTTTTGATAAAAATTGCACAAAAAAGATAAAAAAAAGACTATATAAATTTATGTTATACAAAAATAAAACGTACTAATGATTGAAAAAAACTTTTTTTAATAATCAGAATCAAAATCTATAATTGTAATATTATTCCTTAAAAAAATTAGGCTTCTTAGTTAATACCTATAAATAATAAAATATTCTATTTTTGCTTTTTGGTAGATTTTTTATCTGACTGATTTTAATGTTTCCTTATTACTTTTAAGGTAATTTTCTTTTTTTGCTTAATCGGTTCCTCTGCCACTTTCAAAGTTTCCTTTAGACTTTCTGTCAGTGTCCCTAATTTGTTTGCAGTTGCAGTAATCTCTTCCATAGAAGCACTTTGTTGTTCCGATGCCGAACTTATTCCTTCCATATTATTAAAAGAAAATTGTATATTTTTTATTATATCTGTAATCTTACTTCCAGTATTACTCACTGCCTTTTTTGATTCTTCTGCAAGTTTTCGAACCTCATCTGCTACAACAGCAAAGCCCCTCATGTTCACCAGCTCTACCCGCTTCAATACTGGCATTTAACGCCAATAGATTTGTTTGATCAGCTATGCTTGTAATCAACTCCTTGACATTATTTATTTCACTTGAAGTTCTCATAATTCCTTCTGTAAGGCTTGTTGTTTCAGCTGTAGATGATGCGATCTCTTCAGATGCTGCAATTATCTCGCTAACATTCGCAGCTAATTCTGATGCAATGTTAGTAACATTAATAGCTACTTCTAAACTTGAATTAATTACATTATCTAACAGATCATCTACTTTATTATCTGCTCTAATAATAATTCTAGTAGTTAAGTATAGGCACCCTATTATATAACCAATTCCAAAGATATAACCAAAAACTTTAGCTATAGGAGTATTACCGAAAAATTTAATAAGTTTTATCATATCTTCCATCAACACAATTGATGATAGGAACATAAAAATAACCTCATATTCAGGAGATTTTATTCCTTTTCCCATCCTTTTTAGTATTAGAAATGAACCAACTAATAACATCGATATAAAAATTATGCCTTGTATAATTTCGGATTGTAGTATTTCTTGGTCTTGGGAAAGAATTATTTCTTGTAATAACATAAATATCACTTAATTTAATATGTTTTTTTAATTAGAATTGCACAAATTCTCTTAAAAATGAGTGTGTCTTTTGCTGTAAAAGATAAAAAAGATTTAATATTTATACCTCTCTTTCTATAAAAAAAAGAAATTCTCTAAAAAAGATCATTATTATTTTAATAAAATTATAAAATAAAGAATTAAAAAAATATAGTTTATGTTTTCTCTAATTCCATCTTAGAAATTGCTTTTCCAGATCGAAATGGAATATCGTCAACAGACATCCCTGCTTCATGACTGAATTTTTCTTTAAATGTATCATTCAATGACTGGAAATAGAGAGATAATGGTAGATTTTGAGGACAATTATTATCACAGTTTCCACATTCTATGCATCTATCAGCAACATGCGCTATTCGTGTTAATTGGTAAGTAGCTTTATCAATATTCTTATCTTTCCTCTTCTTCTGTAGAATACAGTCCACACAATAGCAAACAGGGCACCCTCTTATGCAAGTATTACACATAGTGCATTTAAGAAGTTCTGCTATCTTTTCTTTTTGAGGAATTTTACTCCATTCTTCTAAATCTTTTGCTCGTTTTTCTTTTGCTTTTTCAATAATTTCATTATATTTATCTAAATGAACCTTTTTCTCTTTATCTGGAAGTTTTTTAGTTTTAATTCCTGATTTGTCTAAAATTTCGCTACCTTTTTCTGAATATACTTTTAAGATAATCTCATCTGAATCTATTGGAATTCCAAGATCACTAACCGTTAAATCAGCGACTATAGGGATTTTACGATAACATCTTAAACAATTCTCGGCAACCAAGAGATTTAGTTCTTTTAAACTTCCATCTCCCATTTTCACAATTAGACCGTTATCTCCAACTTTTTCTTTTACAATTTTTGTTGGATCAACATCCTTAATTGCTCTCATTTCTCTTCCTGCCTTAGGAAGCATACCTCTATCTTCAATACCAATTATAAAAAGATTATCGAGATTTACTTGTTTTATTTTTGCGAGTTCAATTAATGCTCTAGTATCACACGGTCGTGCGATAAGACCTATTTTTTCATTCATTGCACCTGCAACGGCTTTATGCAAATACTTTGAAGCAGAATCCGTTCTCGCATATCCAAATGCAATTAAAGGAGTTAATGGAAAATTCTTTAGATCATCTTCTTTTTCTACTAATTTTGGTTGAACAGTAAATCTATCAGTATTTCCAGATTTTTTATCAACTCTCAATTCAGCTCCAACTATTTTATCCACTGCTTTTTCTTTTAATAAAGCTGTTAAGATTTTAGAAAAATCTTCAATCTTTATTAAGTATTCTGCTATGGCTTCCATGTATTTCCAACTCTAACTTTACACTAAATGATTATTTTTTCTTAAATTTCCCAAAATTTTTGATATTACTTTTAAATTTTTATATTCAGTTTTAATTATAACAGTTTTATGTGTTATATGGTGCATCCATTTCTTCAACTGAGTTCTCATTTTTTTTAACTCAGCTTCATTAGTTAACACATTATTTTTTAAGCTTCAGCTTTTGCTTTAGCTTTTTCTTGTGTATCGCTTTTTTTTCCTAATATACTAGGTCCTAGTTCTCGAATTATTTTATCAAATTCTATTGCTACTTTCTGGAACTTTGCACCCTCTGCAGAACTACAAAATTCCATTGTTAATCTCTTTGGATTTATTCCCACTGTTTTAAACACTTCTTCAATATATTCTACTAGACGATAAGCAAAGTAATTACCACGTTCGTAATCACATTCTCCCGGATATCAACCAACTACCATAACACCATCAGCACCTCTGCCAAAAGCTCTCATTATTAAGTCTACTCCTACTCTACCTGTACATGGAACTAAGACAGTTCTTAATGATGTCGGATATTGTGCTCGAATTGTACCCGCCATATCCGCTCCTCCATATCCTCATTTTAAACATAAAAATGCTAATATCTTTATATCATTATTATTCATTGATTTCACCTCTTTACTCCTCAATAGGTAATAATTCATCTATATATGCCATATACTGATTGTCTTTATAATGTGCTAACTCTATAGCTTTTGATGGACATAGGGATTCGCAAATTCCACATCCTCTACAGCTAATAATGTCGACCTGAATTAATCCATTCTCATTGATTGAAATTGCACTATAAGGACATGCTTCAATACATTTATAACATTTAGCACATCTTTCTTCTAATGGTTTGGCACGAATTAACTCCATAGTATATTCCTCATTTTTCATGGGTATATTCGCTGTGGAAGCAGCTCCTTTTGCTTGACTTACAGCAAGCTCTATAGATTTTTGTCCTTGGCAAGATCCTGCTAAATATATTCCTGGTACTTTTGTGTTAATTGGATTTAATCGTGCATGTACTTCTTTTAAGAATCCATCTGGTGTTTTTTCGATATTCATTACCGAAGCAATTTCATTTGTACCCATTGATGGTAAAGATGCTGATGATAAGACTACCATATGGAATTCCATTTCTAGGACAGTATCTGTACCAACTGCTTCTAATTGAACTTTTAAATTTTTAGTAAGAGGATCTTCTTCGATTTTTCCAATTAAACCTTTAACAAATACGATTCCAGCATCTCGAGCTCTTCTATAGTATTCTTCATACATTTTCCCAGCACATCTCATATCGATATAGCTTACAACAATTTCTGAATCCGGGTATTCTGACATTATTAACTTTGAGTTTTTAACAGATAAATTACAGCATACGACACTACAATACTCATTTGTTTCCAGATTTCTTGAACCTACGCAATTAATGAATAATACTTTAGTAGGCCTTTTTCCATCAGAGGGACGTTTTAAATGTCCAAGTGTTGGGCCATTTGGAGCAAGTATTCTCTCTAATTGGATTTGTGTAATAACATTCTCATAGGTTCCATATCCATAATCATCACCTTCATAGAGATCCCAACCCGTAGCAACAATTATTGTACCGACTTCCAACTCTAAGATTTCCTCTTGTTGACTGAAATCAATTGCTTCTGTATCACACGCATCTACACATGCAAAACATTCAATACAAGAGGATCTTTCAATATCTGAAATTGCAGGAACGGCTTGTGCAAATGCTATATCTATACATTTACGTGCTGAGAGATTTTCATCAAAGTAATTTGGAATATATACAGGACATACTTCAGTACATGCTCCACATCCCGTACATTTGTCTTCATGGACAAAACGTGGTTTTCTCTTTACTTTTACCTTAAAATTACCTATATACCCTTCAACACTCGTAACTTCACTATAAGATAATATTGTAATATTTTCATGACGATCCGCTTCAAGCATTTTTGGGCCAAGAATTCATATACTACAATCATCGGTAGGAAAAGTACGATCAAGTTGAGACATTCTTCCTCCAATGGTTGTTTTCTTTTCTACTAAAAATACTTCATAACCTGCGTCTCCTAAATCAATTGCAGCGCTTAAACCAGCGATACCTCCTCCAATAACTAATGATGTTGGTTTTATAGGTACTGTTTTCGTAGGAATATCTTCTAATAATTGAGCTCTTGAGATACCTGCCTTTATTAAGTCAATAGCCTTTAATGTTGCCTTATCTCGTACATTTTCTGCTTGATGAACATAACTACAATGTTCTCTAATATTAGAAAATTCTAAGTATCTCTGTGGTATGCCTGCTTCTCTTAGAATTCCATGAAAAACAGGTTCATGAGTTAAAGGAGTACAAGCAGCTACAACAATCCGATTAAATCCTCTTTCTTTAATTTGATCCTTTATATACTCTGCCCCACCAGATGTACACATGTTCAAATATTCATAACTATAAACATTAGGTAATTTGTCAATCTCTTGTACTATTTTTGGAACATCTAAAATACCTGCAACGTTGATACCTCAGCGACACACAAATACGCCAACTAGTGGCTGTTCATTGTTATTATTTTCATTGGTCTGTTTTCCAGACAAAATGATCACCTTGGTTTCGTTTAACCTCCTAAATTTTATAGAGTATTTTGCAACTTAATTTCTTAGAGTAATTCTAAGAAAATCATTATGATCTTTTAAATAGTCTATATTATTAAAATTCAATTATTATGTAATTTTAGTAATTAAATAGCAATCTTTCTGATAATAGTAAACGATATTAAAAATATTATTGACTGTTTAGTTATCAATTTCTTATTGAATTAGAATAGATAGTCTTAGGTTTATGTAAACCGTTTATAAATATATTATCACTTCTTTTCTCTTTTTAGATTTAATATCATTTCTTTATCACCATCATTTCTTCTAAAACCGTAATTTTCATATAATGGCATACCAGAGGGAGTTGTATGTAGAGCTATCACTTGCATTCCTTTTTCTTTTATTTCTTCAAGTAATTTCTTTAGTAGTGCTGAGCCAATTCCTTTTCTACGCCATGCAAATATAGTATACATATTCATAATATATGCAAATTTTCCAGTTATATTCAGAAAAGAAGAGGGTCTTTGTAGAAAAGAACAACCACTTGTAGCTATGATAATATTATCAGATTCAGCCAACCAAGATATAAATTCATTGGATTTCATTTTCTCAAGAAAGAAATCTCTAAGAGTTTTTTTAAATATTTTCATTTCCATATTATTTAGAGGATCTTGAATCTCTTTTAAAAATTTAATACGTAATTCTATCAATTTCTCTATATCATTGAAATTAGCTTTTCTTAGGGAGTACATAATTATCTTCTAAGTTGAAAATTATTTAACATATCATAAAAATTATAAAAATATAATATAAATTAGTGCTTTATTGAAATTTCAAAAAATTAGAATAAAAAATAAATTTTATTAAAATAAAAATTTGTTTTACTCCTTAGTTTCCTCTAATATATCCCGAAATAACCTTTTTACAGCATCAATGCGCTTCTCTTCCCCTATTTGTTCTACATCTTTTAATGAGATAGCTTCTTTTGGACAAACATCAATACAAGCAGGATATTTTTCCCCTCGTTCAGGATCTATATACTCTTCCTTCATGGTTTCACAGAGATCACAAATTATTGCTTTTTGGGATTGAATATGTAAGCTCAATACTCCAAAATCACAGGCACGAATACAAAAAGCACAACCATTACATTTATCATCATCTACGATAATTGAACCTGTTTCTTTATTTTGTTCTAGAGCTTTTTCAGGACAACTTCGAACACATGGGGCATCATCACATTTTTGACATGCTAGCGCAACGTTTAAAATCGGTTCAATTCGTACTCTATGAATTCTTGTATTTATAGGATTAAATTCTCCATCATGGACAAAAGAACAAACGGATTCGCATGTTTCGCAACCTGTGCATAAGTCAGGATCAACAACTATGAATTGGTGTACAACACCACCTCTTTTTTTAGTTGTTTTTGCTTTTGACATTTATTTCTTCCCTCCAGTAGGTTTTAATTTTCTAATTACAAAATCCAATCCTAATGATTTCAAGGTTTCATCAGTGGGAATTCCTGTTTTTGTATCCCAACCTCGAGCTTCATAATAGCCACTTAATAATGTTTGGTATCCATCTTCTTTTAAAGTCACTCCTTTTGTTGGTCCTCTTGTATGTGCTTCTTTAAAGAATCTCTCAGGGGGATGATCATCATCTCGTGTCCATCCTTCTCTAATATTAAAGCATTTTGAAAGATTTACGATTGCATCTCCTCTATATTGAATAAATTTGTCGGTTACTGGAATTCCAGTGACAAGTTCAAAAACTTTTGCCATTTCAGCATCATCTTCATAAATTCCTCGAGTAAATTTACATACAATATATGAATCAATAATCGCATAGATATCTTCTAATTCCTTAATAGCTTTTCCTCTTTCAAGAGGTTTATCATAGGCAAATCTATCAAACTTTCCTTTAGCATCAAGGCCATAAGATCCATTTCTTAAATGACAGGCACCTCTAATTGAAACACTTTCCCCAACCGCGAATGAACTCATTCCATGAAGATCAAATGCAGGCATTTCTAAGCCTTTTATATGCATACCATAAAAACCAGCGTTTTTTATTCCTTTTTCCTCTAATCTGATACCTGCTTGTTTTGATCCATCACCAAATATTTCTCCTGCAAAACCCTTACCAAGTATCATTTCTTCTGTAAATTTTACAAGATTTACTGTTGATCCAAAGGGTAATTCATAACCTAAATCCTTTTTAGTGATTAATCCGAGATCATATAATTCACAGGCCATTGCTGCGGTAACACCTCCTGAAATTGCGTCAATCCCTAAGTCATCACATAATTGGACGCATTTAAAAACAGTTGGCCAATCATAATTTCCTGTACAACTACCAAATGAGTAACAAATTTCTACATCTATGCTAGCATATAAATTTGGCCAATCTGGATTAGTTTTTGGTACATGTGCGATGTGGTCACATGCAATAGAACATTGAGAGCAACCAACCTTTTTCACAACCCAATCTGCATTAAGTGTATCTCCAGTAAAAGTCCCATCGTCAATTTTTTCCCATGTTCCCTCACGATGATTATTTATTGGAAACATTCCTAGTTTATTATAACTTGTTATTCCTGCAGGCGTACCTAAATCACGATATTTTGCTGTAGCAGGGCCATTAGCAACTTTAATTAATTTTTTCGCTAGTTTATAGAATTCGACTGGTTGTGCAACTTTAATACCTTTGGTACCTCTAAAGCATATTGCCTTTAGATTCTTAGATCCCATAACCGCTCCCATCCCTGTTCTTCCTGCTTGTCTGTTACGATCATTTGTTATACATGCCAATTTACTCAATCGCTCTCCACCAGGACCAATTGCCATCACTGCTAATCTCTGATCTTGAAATTCTTCTCTTAAAAGTTCTTCTGTATCCCAACAACCTTTTCCTGCAAGGTCTGGGCATTGTACAATATAATAATCATCATCATCAACAACCATGTATGAGAGTTCTGGTGCTTTTCCCTTAAATACCATCAAATTGATACCAGCGCGTCGAGCTTGAGCTCCAATAGAACCAGAGGATATAGACATGCCAAACATACCAGTTAATGGGGATTTAGCAAATACTCCATATTTAGAACTTGTTGGTAATATAGTGGCTGGAAATGGGCCATGTGCATAAACAAATACATTTTCTGGGCTCAATGGATCAACTCCCGCAGGACATTCATCCCATAAAACACGACTTGCAAACCCATATCCACCAATCCAATCTCTACAGAACTCATTAGATAACGTAGATTTACTGACTTTCCCATCTGTTAGATTTATATCAAGTCTCACTTGACTAAAACCCAAAATCTTATCAGGTATAGGTATTTCTTTAGTTTTACTCATGTTTTTCACTATTATTTATGAGATATTTTTTAATAGAAAATATTATGAAAAAATAAAGTATCTAAATTTTAAAGTTTATTTGTTAATTATATAAAACTCTATTTTTAAAACTATATACTTGATTGTTTTTCTAATAAAAAGAGGGTTAAACAAGAAATCTTACAAATTTGTATAATTTCCGATTAAAGTAAAAAGAGTAATTTTCCTAGAAAACTAACAAGATCAACAACTTCTATTTTATTTTTTAGTTCTCTATTCTCATTTAGATAGCAATTTAAATGAGCAATACATTTAGGGCATGTTGTAATAAGATATTTTGCTCCAGTTTCTATTGCGCTCAATAACTTTTTTTCCTGTAATTTTTTCGAATCTTGATTACATGATATATATGCAGAAACACCACAACATTCTGCATCTTCTTTTGTATCCTCCATTTCAACTAATTCTATAGAAGGTATAAGTTTTAATACTTCACGAGGAGCATCAAAAACGTTGCTCATTCTCCCAAGTCTGCAAGGGTCATGATAAGTTACTTTAACTTTTTCATAGTCAGGAAATGTTATATTTTCTAATAGATTTTCTTTTAAAATATATTCAGTAATATGATAAATCTCAAAATCGAACTCATTTCTATTTTTAAACAAATTTTTATATTCATGCTTCCAAGTATAATATCCTTCAGCGCAGCTAAAAATTAGAGTTTTAACTCCCGCATCTTTAAATAATTTTATATTATATTGTGCTAGAGCTTTAAATGTTTCAAGATCTCCACGCCAAAGAGCATCATGTCCACAACATTTTTCTTCTGGTAGTACAACTGGAATTATATCATTTTGGTTTAATAACCCTATTACGCTTTTAGGAATCTGATAATAATTAGGTGCATTTATAGAAGGCCACATATTTTGGTTTCCATAATCACATATCATAATTCCAGAAGGATCAAGTGCTTTTTGAAAATCCTCCGGGAATTGGTCAGAATTACAGCAACAATTACAATTTAAACATCGATTAGCCTCTTTTTTCGCTTGTTCTTCAGTAAATCCTAACTCCATTTCGTCAAAACAAGCCAATCTCTCAGGACCAGGCATAAAATTCATGTCTTGACATGTTTGAACTTGAATATATTTTTTAGGTATAGTAGACCTTTTTAGATCGTTCTTTCTAATTCGTCCTTCTTTTAAATCAATACCCCGGAAATATCTGTCAATCGAATAAGCAGCTTCCCTACCATTACCAATGGCATCAACAGCACACATTAATGAATTATTAATAATATCTCCACCAGCAAAAACTCCTGGAATACTGGTTTGATAAGTTAGATTATCCACTATAACTTTTCCCCTATCAATATTTAAATGATTTTCTGTAGCAGCTAGAAGTGGTTCTGCATTAAGGCCTTGCCCTATTGCTATTACTATATGGTCAACAATGACTTTATATTCTGAATCAACAATTTTATTTAATGGTCTTCTCCCAGTTTGAGGATCAGGTTCCCCCCATTCAATTTTATAACAATTTAAAGCTAATTTTCCATTTTTTTCTTGAGTAATTTTAGCAGTTGATGTTTCAAAATGATATTCAATTACTTCTCGTTCAGCTTCATGTAAATCTTTAAGTATATTTTTAAGAGCTTCTTCACTTAATATGTCAAATAAATCCGCTTTGGCTGCTCCAAGTCGGACTACTGTCTCAGCAACATCTATTGCAACTGCACCACCTCCAATAATACCAAAAGTTTTGCCTTTAAATTCTTCTGGATTTTCAGAACACTTATATTTTCGTTCTAACAGAAAATCGATTGCAACATCAACATTAGGTAAGTGTTCCCCTTCGAGTCTAAGAGTTTTTGGTACATATAACCCTACAGCAATAAAGACTGCTTTATATCCATCTTTCCAAATATCTTCTAAGGTAAAATTGGGTCCAAATTCTTTGTTTAAGACAATTTCTACTCCCATACTTTTTATGAATTTAATGTCTTGGTCAAATGCTTCATCAGAGAGTCTATATTGTGGGACTCCATATCTTACTACGCCACCAACTTTATCTCCTTTCTCGAAAATCGTAGGTTTATATCCCATTCTCGCAAGGAAATATGCTGCTGATAATCCTCCTGGTCCAGCTCCAATAATGGCAATCTTCTCCTTAGTCTGTGGAACTGGTTTTATTCTGCTTTGGTTAGGATGCTCTTTTTCCCAATCACAAACAAATCTTTTAAGTTCACGAATAGCCACGGGATCATCGAAATATTGACGGTTACAATTCAATGCACATTGAGCTGTACAAATTCTCCCGCATAAATATGGCAATGGATTAGTTTCTCTAATAAGATCGAGTGCCTCTTGGAATTTACCTTCTGCTATAAGCGAAACGTATCCTTGGACATCTACTCCAGCAGGGCATCCTACAACACATGGAGCTGTACCTGTTAAAAACGGAACACACCCCATGAAATAACTAATTTCTCCTTTACGGGTCGTTTTTAATCCTGTTCCATCAAGAAAACCAATTTTATTAGTAAATTTAATTTTGTCTTCAGCCATTAATCTAGGTAGATTTGAATAAATTCTCTCATGATTACAACTTAATAATCCCTCTTGTAATGGCTTATAATCTGAAGCAAGAGATCGAAGATCCTTGATAATTTGTATAAAATTTACTCCAGTATTCTCTTTGGTCATTGGGCAATAAATTGAACATAAACCACAAGTAAGACATTTCCAAATATCGTTATTTTCTAATGCTTCTTCTGGAGTTAAAAAAGTTAAATCAGTAATTAAATTACGTGGATAAAAGATATCGAGAAAAGCGGTTGGGCACACGTTGTTACAGCGATTACAATTATAACAATAATTAGCAGCACTGTTAACTTTTTTAAGTAACTCTATCGAAGATTTTCCCTTGATTTTATCACCAGGTATTTTATTATTAGATTCAGTCATTATATTTCAAGAAAATAGATTTATTATTGTTTATTTAAAAGGTCGTTTTAATTTGAATATATCTATTAAAAAAATTTAAATTTAATTTTTAGAATAATTTTGAGGCATATAAATCTTCAGACAATAACAGCAGTAATTATTATTTAAAACGCTAAAATTTTTACTTGTTTCTATACTAAATAGAATATAAAGATAATGGTTTTCAAGATAAATCCTCTTAAATACAATTGCTCATTCTGCGGAAAAGAATTAGAATCAAGATTTTCTAAATGTTTTAATATTTATTGTCAAGGACAAAAATTTAATGTAGGTAACCTAGTTATATATAGGTTAAATTCTGATTTAGGAATAGGAAGAGTAATAAAAAAATTGGAAATCCCAACTTCAAAATCTTTAGATGAAGATGATACTTATTTTATTACGAAATTTAAGGTCTCTTTTAGAAATAATATAATTAAGTTAATCCATCCAATTGATCTAATTCATTACATATTTG
>JBHLQA010000013.1:0-18229 GCA_048885285.1 Candidatus Odinarchaeota archaeon | reverse complement strand
GATGTTAAATATCTTAATTTTTTGTCTTTCAGATTGTAGGTAAAGTCAAAATAAATATCGTGATTCTCTATTCTCACTGTTTTAATAAAATTAAATTTTAATAGAATTTTAAGGTGCCATACAACCACATGATTACTAATCTTTAGCTCTCGAATCATTATATTGAAATAAACTCCTGGATTTGACACAATAAATTCATAAATGAGTTTTCTTTTTTGATTTTTTAAGATATCTTCTCTTGATAATTTTGAGCCTTCAACAATTATCTTTTTTCTAACTAAAGATCTCAAAATTTCCTCGATACCACTTATATTAATGTTTCTTGAAGCTGTTCTAAATCGCGCAATAATAAAAGGAATAATTTCATTTATATTGAAATATCTATTTTTGTTCAAATATTCCTTAACTACATCTAAAACGAGTTTTTCCTGTTCTAATAATTCAATAAGCATAACTTAGAAAGCCTCTACTAGTTTCAACTATTCTAATATGAGTTTAAATTTGATTTTTCAATCATTTCATCTAGAATAGATTGTCTTTCTTTAGGAGACAACGCAAGCATTTCCAAAATAAATTCACTTCTATCAAGACCCTCCCAATCAAATCGGTTTAATTTTTCAAAGAAATCCTCCGAAATCACAGTTATATTTATATCCTTTATCAAACCGAGTTTTTCAAGAGAACTTTCCATCATAAGAATCTGGAGAGCTAATTTACCATCATATGGTTCTTCTTCAATCTCATTTTCAAATATTTCATCAAGATATGCTTCTCTATCTCTTTTTAACTTTAATGTTGTTCCTCTATGTTTTACATAATAATGTATTACATATGCAGAGCTTGCAACAACTGCTCCGATAACGGATACCAAAACTATAAGAGGTATTAAAGAATCTGGCTTTTCTAAGGGGATTAATAAATTTTCAATTCCTATTTTAGGATCATGGTATATGTGTTCACCTTTAGGATAAATAATAAATAGTCCTTTACTATATTCATGATGTTCATCCTCAAAAATTTCATTTGCATTTATTGATTTAAAATCATCATTAATTATGGCATAATCTTTCCACGTAAAATATCCAGTGAAATCATTTGTATTTAAAGTAATTCCACTTTCCTTTTCAGCATAACCTTGCTTCTCATCATATGTTTCTTCTTGTATTTCAAAATCCCCCTCATGTTCTAATCTAGTATAAAGAGCAAGTAAAGAATTCTCACCAATAAATTCAAAATTTTTGATTTCAATTTGAATCTTAGCTTCAGTAGGATTAATTAAGGATTCTTCAATATACACAAATTCTTCTACAAAATAGATGTGAGCTGTAAAAATATTATTTATAGTTTGAATTTTAAAATAATGCAAAGAAGACTCCTCAGAAATATCGGAAGATTCATATACTGCAGACTTAAAATTATTTAATCGGAATGTTTGAATAGTATGATCAATTTGGGGATCAAAAATTCCATTTTGATTAGTATCATTAAATTCAATAATTGAACGAAATAAAACTCCAAATTCTAATTCCCAATCTGATTCAAGATTAGATTTATACTTCAATCCTAAATAGAACCCATCTTCATCAAAAAAAATATTACCCTTTATTTCATCTTTATTAGTCTCACTTTTTCTAATGGATTCTATTCCGATTTCCTTTTCACCAATACCTACTTCAATAAATCTTCTATTTTTTTCTTCAAAATCATTATTTATACCATCATCTTGTTCTTCACCAAAAACACTTATGAGAGTAATATTTATATTCAAAATTAATATAGCTAAAAGAAAAAGATTAATCAAATAATATTGTTTTTTCATCTTTAAAACCTCATTTATTTAACTCATATCCTTAAAACTAAATTCTATTAATTAGATATCCTTTTTTTTTTTAAAATAATACATAAAAAATAAAAGAAATAAATTTATTCTTTTCAGGGAACCTTATTAATGCTATCTGATTTTCTTTTTTGAGATAAAAACTCCTATTGCGATAACACTGAGTCCAGTAACACTAGCAATTGTACCGATAATAATTATTGGAAATTCCGAGCTACCAATCTCTTTAAGCACAATTCCGATTTTTGGATCATGATAAATATGATTTCCTCGTGGATAGTTGAATAATAATCTCTGAATGTTATCTTCTTCCTTTTCAAATTCAAGTTCATTGGTTAAAACAGGCATTTCAACTCCGTCTATCATTGCTGTTTCTTTCCAACTAAAAATTCCAGTATATCCTTCATTATCAGTAAAAACTTCTTTCTCATCTGAAGCTTTTCCAGCTTTTTCATCTTCAGTTTCTTCTTTTTCCTTATAGAAATCCTCGGAAAAGAGTTTTACAAGGAGTGCTAATTGAGAATTCTCTTCGATATAATCATAATCAGTAATTTCGATGTCTATTTTAATTTGAGTAGGAGCAACTATATTTCCATCAAGTATTATAAATTCCTCTGGAAAATAGATATGAGCTGCGAACACGCCATCTGTTGTATTAATCAAGAAATAATGTAAAATGCTATCATCTGAAATATTTATTTGTTCATAAATCACTTCTTGAAATGAATTAATCCCATAATCTTCTATAGCTGTATCATTTTCATGCTCAAAAATTCCATTATCATTAAGATCAACATATTCAATCAGTGCGGGAAATTTCACCTCAAAATTTAATTTTAACTCATGTATCCATTCTTCACAATTTTCCTCATCACCATCTCCACCAGCTGCCTCAAGTTCAGATTCACCTTCATCTTGAACTGATTCTTCTTCTTCGCAATTTATTTTCCTTATAGTTCTAAATGAAACTCTAATATCTAATCCACATTCACCATATCCAATCCTTAAATCCATGATGTCTTTCTGATTATCAGATCTTTTGATCGAAGCTATTTCAACTACGCCTTCTCCAAACCAAATATCAACATATCTTTTATTTTCTTCTTCAAAATCATCATCAACGCCATCAGCATCAGCATCTTTGGGATTCTCTTCTTTTTCTTCATCTTTTGATTTTTCTTCTTCTTTCTGTTCTTCTTCATAAGGTTCTTCCTCCTTACAAGTTTCTTCCTCTTCACATTTTTCTTCTTCTTCGCAGGGCTCCTCTTCTTCTCCTTCTTCACCATCAGCATAAGCTATATTCATTCCAACACTAGCTGTGAATAATAAAATTCCTAAAAAAAACAATCCTATCATATATTGTGTTTTTTTCATACTTTTATCCCTATTTATATAATTTTACCTTAATTGGCTTAATATCGTAATTTTTATGCTATTATTTAAAATAAAATGGTAAATTTTTGAATATATTTCAGATGTAAAAACGATATTGCCCTTATATCCATCCTATTTTTATAAAGTGGATTACAAGATTATCCAAGATCATATACAAGAATAAATTATATAATCTATATTAAAAAAAAAAGAATTAGATTTATATTAAACAAAATGAAATCTTTTCTTATTATAATGATTTCCTTTTAAACCTAACCAAATTGAATTTTTAGATAGATCTATTGATTATCTGCCTATAGGATAAATTTGCACTATTAAAGTATTAAAACAAGAAATAGAATAATAGAGCCAGCGGTGGGATTTGCACCCACGATGCTGAAAGCAACGGCTCTGCAGGCCGCCTCCTTAACTACTAGGATACGCTGGCTTTACATTGTAATTTTTAACAAAGAAAATTTTTGCTATTATTTATAGATAGATTTATCAAAGATTTTTATTTAGTTTTTCTATTATAAATATTTTTAAAACTTATGATATAATAATCAAACCACAATTAAATCTATAAATACTTAATATCTTCTTATTGTTAGTGTTTATCTATTATTGCAATTAGTCCTCTATATCAAAAAAGAGGATTATCTCATATATTATTTAATTAGAAGCTTAATTGAATTGATAGAGAAAATTCATCTTTTTTTTCAGTTACTAAAAATAAAGATAATTTCTCATTTTATAAACCATTTGGATTTAAAATATTTCATGAATATAAATTTCTTGATGCCAATATAGTTAATTGGGTAATGATCAGAGAATAATAGTGGAAAGTATAAATCTAATAAGAGATTTATAAGAAATTAAAGAAAATGATAAATAAATTGAAATTTTAATTATTCTTAGAAGAAAAGTTTTCCTTTTAGTACTATGAATGATGAAAAATTTGAAAAAAAGAAACAAACTATTGGTCTTGGATTAGTATCTGGAGGATTAGATAGCCTAATTGCTTGTCTTATATTACAATTACAGGATATTAAAATAGTTGGTTTAAATTTTACTTCACCTTTTTGCCAATATAATAAGAATTCTGGTCAAAGAGAATGTAATTTAGATATATTTAAGGAAAAACTCGGAATAGAAATAAAATATTTACCCTTTGAAGATGATTTTCTGAAAATTATCAAAAATCCTAAATTTGGATATGGAAAATATATTAATCCTTGTATTGATTGTAGGATTTACATTTTAAGGAAAGCGAAAAAATTAAAAAAAGAAATATCTGCCGATTTTATTTTTACTGGTGAAGTTCTTAATCAAAGACCAAAATCCCAACATATGAATGCGTTAAAAATCATTGAGAAAGAAGCAGATTTAGAGGACAAACTTCTAAGGCCCTTATCAGCGCTTCATTTAAAACCAACAATTTATGAACAACAAGGTTTAATTGATCGTACAAGATTATTAGGAATAAAAGGAAGAAATAGAAAGAAACAAATGGAAATAGCTAGAAAATATGGGATATTGAACAATTATTATGCATGTGGGGGTTGTTTATTAACAGATGAACATTTTACCAATCGTATGAAGGATTATCTTAAATTTAATGATCATCTAAAAATGGAGGATATATATATCTTAAAATTTGGTCGTCATTTCAGATATAATAATACAAAAATTATAGTTGGAAGAAATGAATCGGAAAACAATCAATTACTTACATTAAAAAGACCAAAAGATTTAATTATAGAAGCTAAAGACGTTCCTGGACCAATAACGATTGTTCAAGGAAAAATCAATAAATTATCATTAAAATATGCCGCAATGTTAACTTTACACTATTCTGATTTAAACCAATTAAGAGGTTATATTAAGTATGGAACTGATTATAATAATTTGATTAATAGCATTAGTATCAAAATTGAAAATAGTCTAAATTTAAAAAAATATATTTTATAACACTAAAAAATTTCATTTGTACTTGCCTATATACCGAAAATATCATATTAAAATAAGATATAAATAGAAGAACACTTACCTAGGATTTATAGGTACCACATTCTATAACTTTATTTAGTTTTCAAATTCATAGGCTATTAGTGTTGAATATATGATTTCCAAAAAAAATAATCAATTTCCTTATTTTAAAAATATTTTTCCCTATTTAATGGAAACAATAGAGGAATTAATCATCATTGTTTCAATGGATAATTCTTATAAAATTGAATATGTTCATAAAAGCGAATATTCAAAACAATTGGGATATTTAGAGGATACCTTACAGGGTAAATCTTTATTTGATTTAATCAATTTTGGAGAATTAAATTCAAAAACAGATATTTTAGGAAATTTACTTAATAATGGGAATAATATAGAGGTTAACATAATTAATAAAAACGGAAACTTAACTTGGGCCTTATTAAAATCGTCTATAATTAATGATGCTCAAAATCAACAAAAATTATTACTTATTTTGAGAGATATTTCAAGAATAAAAGATTTAGAAAATAAATTAAGGGAAGCGGAAAAAAAAAAAGATGTGGAACGAAAACTTGAAGAATCTGAAGAAAAATTCAGAACGATTGCTGAGCAATCATTAATGGGAATATGTATTATCCAAGATTTTATGATTAAATATTCAAATCAGCAAATCTCTAAGATATATGGATATACTTTTGAAGAAATTAGCCAATGGGAACCTAAAGAATTATTAAAAGTAATTCATCCTGATTCTAGAGAGATGGTTGAGACATATTTAAAAAGAAATCAACAAGAATCGGAAAAGATAGCAATTCATTATATTATAAAAATAATTAAGAAAAATGGGAATATTAGATATATAGAAAATTATTCAAAACCAATAAGATTTCAAGGAAAAATGGCAGATTTAATAACACAGGTAGATATAACTGCCAGAATAAATGCTGAACATAAAATAGATTCTTCTGAAGAGAAATATCAAAGGATTCTCGAAAATATGATGGATGGATATTATGAAACGGATCTAAGTGGTAAGCTATTGTATGCAAATGCGGCATTTTGTAAAATTTTGGGATATTCAAAGGAAGAAATGATAGGAAAGGATAATCGATCATATTTTGATAATAAGTCAAGTGTAATTTTGTTTGATATTTTTTCCCAAGTTTATAAAACGGGAATTCCACATCCTCCCTCAGGATTTATTAAAGTAATGACACTCAAGAAGAAACTTATTTACGTTGAAGGAAGTATTGATTTATTATACGATTCTGAAGGAAAAAAGGTCGGGTTTTATGGTATTGTTCGCGATATAACAGAAAGGAAAATTGCTGAGCAAAAATTAAGAGAATCTGAAGTGAAATATAGACATTTATATGAAAATTCTCCTAATTCGATTATTTTATTTAATTTGAAAGGAGAAATGCTAGATTGTAATTTAATTACAGAATCTCTTTCTGGTTTCAAAAGAGAAGAATTAATTGGAAAAAAATATAGAAAAGCTAGTTTTTTCCATAAAGATTATCTTCCAATTCTTTTAGAAGAATTTAAATCACTTTTAAAAAAGAAAATGATAGAACCAATAGAAATTCAGCTCTATACAAAAAAAGGATCGTTAATATGGGCTAATGTCCAAGCATCATTATTTGATTATCAGAATGAAAAAATAATTCAAGTTATTATTCAACCTATTGATGATATAAAAAAGGCAGAAGAAAAATTTAGAAATATTGCAGAACAATCGTTAATGGGGATATTTATACTCCAAAATGGTTTCTTTAAATATTTCAATGATAAAATAGATGACATTACTGGTTATACGAGAGAGGAAATGAAAAATTGGGTTCCTTATGAATTTTTAAAACTCGTCCATCCTGAAGATAAAGAATTTGTGAGTGAACAAGCACGTAAAAAACAAGCTGGTGACCCAGATGCTATTGATCAATATAACTTTAGATTAATAAGAAAAGATAATGAAATTAGATGGATTGAAATTTTATCGAAATCAATTGATTATAAGGGATCTCCAGCTGATTTAGCAATGATATATGATATTACAGATAAAATTGATACTCAGAAAAAATTAAAAGAGTCAGAAGAAAAATTTTCGAAAGCGTTTAATGCTCACTCCTCAGCAATGCTAATAACTTCCTTAGAAGATGGTAAAGTAATCGAATTAAATGATGCTTTTTCAATATATTTTTGTATTAAAAGATAAAAAATTATTGGTAAAACTACTATTGAGCTAAATCTTTGGAAAAGTGAAAGGATAAGGAACAAAGCTATAGAATTGGTCAATGAAAGAGAAATTATATTTAATTTAGAAAGTAGTTATAAAACAAAACAAGGAAAAATAGCCTATGTTGTAGTATCTTTTATCAAAATTATAATTAATGAGGAACCATGTGTTCTTACGATTCTAAATGATATTACCGACAAGATCAAGGCTGAACAAGAATTTAAAGAATCAGAAGAAAAATATCATTATTTATTTGAAACTTCCCCAGATGGAGTTATTCTATCAGATTTAAAAGGAACTATAATAGAATGTAATTCTGCGATTAAATACATAACAGGATACGCTCCAACAGATCTTATAGGAAAAAGATTCATGGATTTTAATCAATATCTTGAAAATGGATTAAAAAAGTTACTAGATGGTTATAGTGATTTATTAGAAGGCAATAAATTAAAACCTGTAGAATTTCCACTCAGAACTAAAGATAATCAAATTAGATGGATTGGTATTAGATCTACTCTGATAAATATGAAAGGTCAATCCTATATTCTGGCAGTTGTACGTGATATAACAATACAAAAAGAAACGGAAGACATTATAAAACGAAATGAAAAAAGATTTCGTGATATGTTAGAAACTTCATCTGTAGGGGTAATCGAATTTGATGTAGTTAATGATAAAATTAAATATATTAATCCAAAACTAATGGATATAATTGGATATTCTGAAAATGAATTAATCGATGAACAATTTTACAATAAAATAGTTCACCCAAAAGATTTACCTAAGATTTTGGAATCAACTGAGAAATCAGAATTAGAATTTAGGATATTCGACAAATTTGAGAAGCTTAAATGGTTATCTGGGAAAAAAATTCCTCATTATGATAATAATGGAAAATTTATAGGTATGAGACTTTGGGTTGAAGATATAACAGAGAAGAAAATCTATGAAAACCTGATTTATGAATTAAATATAAATTTTCTAAATTTCACTGCTGATATTAAGAATAATATTCAACTACTACTTAGTACTTGTTTAAATTTACTTAATGGAGATTTTATCTTATATGTTAAAAAAACAGAATATGAAAGACAGGAATCTTATCAAGTATTAACATCGGATAATAAGTCTTTTAGTTGTAATGCCGAATTTTTTACTAGTAATTTGTTTGTTAGTGCATTATTTTATGAATCACATGATTTTCCTCAGACCTTTTTTGATATAAATAGAATGAATTTTGCAAATACAGATCCATTCATAGCAAAATATGATTTAACAGGATGCTTTGGAAAATTAATTAAATCACAGAATGACTTAGATAGTGCTGTCTGTGTTTTTTATAGAGAAAATCCTGCTATTAGTAATCAAGATAAATTAGTAATGTTTTTAATATGTGATGCAATTGAAATTGAACAACGGCGTTGGCAGGTTCAAAAAGGTTTAGAAGAACAAAATATCACATTAAACAAAATAAATAATCTTAAAACTGAACTTTTTTCAAGAACTTCACATGAGTTAAAAACTCCTCTCATTTCAATCAAAGGTTTTACAGAACTTCTATTAACACTCCATAAATCTAAATTAGATAATGAAGTCATATCAATTTTGGGAGAAATTAAAGATGGGAGTAATCGTCTCGAAAAAATTATTAATCTATTATTGGAAAGTACAAAATTAGAAGCGGGGCAATTAGATTTAAATCTATCTAAAGAGGATTTGAGTTTCTTAATTAATTTTTGTGTTAAAGAATTAAAAGGATTAGCAAAATTACGAGATCAATCTATTATTCTTCAATTACATAATAAATTAGTAACACAATTTGATAAAGAAAGGATTTACGAAGTTTTTTCTAATTTACTTGTAAATGCTATTAAGTATACGCCCCCTGGAGGAAATATTACTATTAAATCAACCATAAAAGATGATTTTTATATAATTGCTGTGAAAGATACCGGAATTGGATTCACTAAAGAAGAAAAACAGCAAGCTTTCAAGCAATTTGGAAAGATAGAAAGATATGGACAGGGTTGGGATGTTGCCATTGAAGGAACAGGTCTTGGGCTTTATATTACAAAAAAATTGGTAGAACTGCATGGTGGCAAAATTTGGCTTGAATCCGAAGGAAGAAATAAAGGTACTACTTTTTATTTCTCTATACCAAAGAAATAGAATAAAAAATAATTATGGTTGAGGCTAATTTAACACTAAAAGATTTTTTAAAAACTTAACAATTTTCCATTAGCAATTCATATGTATGAAGAAACATTAGAAATTGCTGAAAACTCAGCAAATTCAATGGAGAAATTAAGAATAATAAATAGTTTAATTGAGATATTTGAAGAATTACAAAATTCTCCTAAAGTATTATCATTTTCTAAAGAAGCAATAAAAATAGCAGAAAAGTTTGGAGATTTAAAAAAGTTTGTAAATATATTATTAGAACATTGAAGAATTGGACTCCAATTATTTTATTATAGAATTAAGTGATACTTTATTTAGAAAATTTTAAGATCAAAAAATCAGAATATAATGAAAGATATAAATAATAGGCAAGTTAGGTGATAATAATAACTGGAGATACAAAAGAAGAAGGAGATTTAGAAGATATACCAGAAATAAAGAAATATTTTATGAGGATTTTCACTGTTTTATCAAAAGAGATTCGAGATAAATTAAACCAGTTAGAATTAGATAAAGAAAAGAAAAAAAAAGTAAAAAAGGAATTAGTATTTCTTCCAAAAGAAAAGCAAGGAGAATATTTAGAGGAACTTAATAATAAAACCTACAATAAAATTAATTAAAATAACTAATTCTTTCAAAAAACAAAACAATTGGTTCTTGATTATATTAGAGGTTTTTTTTTAATCCCATATAAAAACAGTATATATAAGAAATAATTGATATTCTGAATTTTATTATTAATTATCGATAACAAATTTTTTTAAGAAAAATACTTTTTCCTTCATAAGATTATCAATCGATTTGTTTGATCAAACATATTAAAGAAAATATACTGACTTTTTATAAAATTGCAAATCAATTTTTAAACAATATAAGGAATTCAAGATAATTATGAGCGAAAATGTAGAAAAATATATTAAAAGAAAAGTCTATAAATCCACAAGTTCCAGTATTGCACAAAAATTTGTTGATGCAGGATTAGAAAAAATAAGAGCTTGTATAAATTGTGGAACCTGCACTGGAAGTTGTCCAAGTGGTCGTAGAACAGCATATAGGACTCGTTCTGCAATCCGTCGTGCGTTAACTGGCGATGAATCTGTATTAAAAGATGTCGATATTTGGTTATGCAGTACTTGTTATTATTGCTATGAAAGATGCCCTCGAGATATTCCTGTAACTGATATGATTATTAAACTTAGAAATATAGCTGTAGAAGAAGGTTATATTTTAGATTCTCATTTTGGTTTAGCTAAAAATATTTTCTATGCTACTGGACATGGTGTTCCTGCTACTGGTGAAAATAATAAAAATTGGAGAGATTTAAGAGAATCCTATGGATTACCTCCATTACCTCCAACTGTTCATTCGTATCCTGAAGCTGTTAAGGAATGCCAAGATTTGATGGATGCTGTAGGATTTAAAAAACTATTGGATAATGCAGAAAAATTAAAAGAAGAAAGGAAAAAAAAAGAGAATAAAGATAAGGAGGAATAAATATGAGTAAGGATTATAAATGGAGATATGGATTTTTCTTAGGATGTGTAATTCCCAATCGCTATCCTATGATTGAAGTTTCAATTAGAAATGTTTTTGATCATCTTGGAGCTGAGATTTTAGACTTACCAGGAGCGTCGTGTTGCCCTGCTCCAGGGGTTTTTAGAGCTTTT
Organism: Candidatus Odinarchaeota archaeon; assembly: GCA_048885285.1. Lineage (GTDB taxonomy): Archaea > Asgardarchaeota > Lokiarchaeia > Sigyniarchaeales > SOKP01 > Loki-b32. The sequence goes on along the minus strand of JBHLQA010000013.1, from coordinate 6,939 downwards.
CATATACCAACTTGGTTTGTTATTGCTGCTAGAAATATCTCAATTGCTGAGGAATTAGGAGTAAGTCCTCTCACAGGTTGTAATGGTTGTTATGGGACTCTTAGAGATGCTTGGTATGAACTTGAACATGAATATGAAAAGAAAAAAGAAGTTAATGAATATCTTGCAAAAATTGGTCGGAAATATACTGGTAACCTTGAACCAAAACACGTTGTTCAAGCATTATATCTTGATATGGGATTAGATTATTTAAAAGATTTCATTAAATTAAAATTTTCAGATTTAAAGGTAGGTGTACATTATGGATGCCATATCGTAAAACCAAGCGAAAAAAGACCTTGGAACGGAGAATATGAAGCTCCAGAATTTCTTGATGAGATTGTTGAAATAACAGGGGCAAAAAGTATAGATTATAAAGATAAATTTATGTGTTGTGGTGCAGGAGGAGCAGTTAGAACTGCCGTAAGAGAAGTTGCTGCAGATTTTACACGAGAAAAATTGATGAATATGAGAGATGCTGGGGTTGATATTATAGTAAATTGCTGTCCCTTTTGTCATCTTCAATTGGATTTAGGTCAAGTTGAAGTAAATAATTATTATGGAGATATTATTGGAGAACCATTCCATATACCTGTTATATATATAACTCAACTATTAGGAGTTGCATTTGGAATGGATCCTAATTTATTAGGTTTAGTTAAAAACCATGAATTATCAGGTGTTTCACCTTTTATTTCTATTGATCCATTTATGAAAATAGTTAAAGAACAATTAATATAGGTGAAAAAAATAACAGAAACCAAGAAAAAAATTCAAGAAACTAAAAAAGAAATTATAGTCACTGGCAATGAAAGACCTAGGATTGGGGTATATATATGTCATTGTGGTATAAATATTGGTGGTGTTGTTTCAGTTCCAGATTTGGTAGAATATGCAAAAACTCTTCCAAACGTAGTATTAGCTAAAGAATACAAATTTATGTGTTCTGATAATGGACAGAAAATGATTAAAGAAGATATCGAAGCAGGATTAGTAAATAGAGTAATAGTTGCAGCATGTTCGCCAAGAATGCATGAACCTACTTTTAGAATTGCATGTAAGGAAGCTGGATTAAATCAGTTCTTATTTGAGATGGCAAATATTCGAGAACATTCTACATGGGTTCATATGAGAGAACCAGAGGGTGCATTTGAGACTGCTAAAGACCATATTAGAATGGCTGTAGCAAAAGCACGAGAATTGGTTCCATTAGAAGTTCAGAAAGTAAAAGTTGAGCCATCTAGTTTAATCATTGGAGCAGGTATAGCAGGTATGAATGCTGCTCTAGATCTAGCTACAGAAGGCTATAAAGTATATTTAGTTGATAAAAGTCCGACTATTGGTGGTCATATGGCGCAACTTGACAAAACATTCCCAACAATGGATTGTAGTAGTTGTATTCTTACACCTAAAATGTCTGAAATATCAAGAGAGAAAAATATTGAACTTTTAACCTATTCTGAAGTTACAGAAGTCTCTGGGTATATAGGAAATTTTGATGTTACCATAGTAAAGAAGCCTCATTATGTAGATCAAGAAAAATGTACTGGATGTGGAGTTTGTGTTGAATATTGTCCTGTGACTATTGGAAATGAATTCGATTTAGGAATGGCTACTCGAAAAGCAATATATATTCCATTTCCTCAAGCAGTTCCTGGACAATATACAATAGACATGGATCATTGTATAAAATGTGGAATTTGTGCTAGACAAGATGTATGTGAACCTGAAGCTATTAAATATGAAGATGAACCTGAATATATTAACATTAAAGTGGGTACAATAATCGTTGCAACAGGTTGGGATTTATATGATCCAACAGAACTCAAACAATATGGATATGGAAGATATCCAAACGTAATTACAGGACTTCAAATGGAACGTTTATTAAGTTCTTTTGGACCCGTTACAGGTAAACCAGTAAGACCATCAGATCTTAAGGATCCTCATAGTATTGCATTTTTGCAATGCGTTGGAAGTAGAAATTTTAGAGAAGGAGGGAATCAATATTGTTCTAGAGTGTGTTGTATGTATGCAACAAAACAAGCGAGACAATATAAAGAAAAGCATCCTGATGCAGAAATTTATATTTTTTATATGGATATTCGAGCTTTTGGTAAAGGATATGAGGAATTCTACGAATCTGCTAGTAGAAACTATGGAATTAGTTATATGAGAGGAAGAATTGCAGAAGTAACTGAAGATGAAGAACATAATATTATTATTCGATCTGAAGATACTTTACTTCAGCAACCAATTGAATTAAAAGTTGATTTATTCATATTATCATGTGGTATAGAACCACGTGCAGATGCAGATATAATCACCTCTCTTTTAAGAATTCAAAGATCTGCGGATGGATTCTTTTTAGAAGCACATCCAAAGTTAAGACCGGTTGATACTTTAACGGATGGTATTTTTATTGCTGGCGTCGCTCAAGGTCCAAAGGACATACCTGATTCTGTAGCTCAAGCAAAAGGAGCAGCATCAAGTGCCGCTGCTTTAATGGCTAAAGGAGAAGTTGAAATAGAACCTTTCTTTGGTGTTGTTCACCCTGAAAGATGTATTGGATGTGGGATGTGTGTTGAGAATTGTGCCTATGGAGCTATTGAGCTTATTGAAGACCGACGTTTTGGTACCGTAGCTAAAATTAATGAAGCACTCTGTAAAGGATGTGGGGCTTGCTCTGGAAATTGCAGATGCTCAGCAATAGATATTAAAGGATTTACAGCTGAACAAATTTATTCAATAATCACAGATAGATTATAGAATTTAAGAAAAAATCTTTTTTTTTATTATACCTCAAATTTCAAATTTTGAGCTATATATTAATTAATTGATTTAAAAATCAATAATTACTTTTCTAAAGCCAATTTTGGATCTATAATTGATTAATACATATTATTTAGTATTTAGTGGAATTATTATAATAACATCTTTGGATCATAAATGTATGATTAAATATAATTCAAATCATCATTGAAAATCCATAACTTTTAGAGTATCAGAAAGATTCCTTTAAAATATTATTGTGCAAATATTCTTTTTCATATTAAATTCTATTGGATTAATTATTTCTAAGTTTTTTTTCAAATCATTATTTAAGAGTCCATAAAATAATTAACACATGGATATATAAAGGAATAAAATTGTTTATAATTTGGTAGTACCCTTACCCCACAATTTTATTCTTTGAACATATCTCATAGGATTTTAGGGGATAATTTCAAAGAATAAATACTGTGATAGAAGATAATTTATCTAATATTTGGTGGTTGATATTATAAATAAAAGTATATTTTTTGAAGAAGAATTTGAAAAAAGTTGTAGAATTAAGATAGCTTGTCCAGTTTGCAAAAAATGTGGACAGGTTGATGTACCTAAAAATATTTTAAAAAAAGAAGGAATAACAACAATATCAATTCCAAGTAAATCTTTGTGCGAACATAATTTCCAAGTCTTTTTAGATCCACATTATGCTGTTCGTGGATATCAGAGCGTTGATTTTGAAATTGAAGCGAGTAGTTCTAATTCAACTGAGTTCACTTGTTTGATGTGTGGTGCTGACGTTAGATTTAATATTAATGATAAGAACTCATACCTTAAAAAACAAAAGAACGAGAAATTCTTTGGTAAAGAAACATGTTCATATGAGGTTGCCCATTATTCTAAAGATGAATTACATGTAAATAATGTTCTCGTTGATAATAATGGTCATTTCCAAGATTATCTCAATACTTATAAAGTAAAACTTGAAAATTTTAAGAATACAGATCAAAAGAGTCAAAAATTTTATAAATTAAGTAATAATGGTCAAAAACCATTAGAGTCACATCCCATCTTTAATATCTTTCTAATCTTCAATACATTTAATAATTGGGTATTTGAACTTGTATCTCCATCTCATATTAATATAATGGAATTAATACTTCTTCTCGATACTAAAATGCAAGAAACTCGAAAGGTTTATTCCACTTTACCTGAATACTTGAATGTTTCAATAGCGGAACAAAATTTTCACATCTGGAATTCTGGTGATAATTTCATATGTATCAATTTAAATGAAAAGGATTCAGAGATTTCATGGATAAGAAAAGTAATTTCAAATATGAATAATCAAATTAATTCTGATGCACAACTGATTTCTAAAAGCCCCAGGATTTTATTGATATCAGATTTTTTAAATCACTCAAATATAGATGAAAAAAAAGAAGCTTTAATAGATCGGTTAATTTTTGATGATTTACTTTATTCGAAGATTGAGATTAAATATAAAGACAGAATACCTCGAATTATAGAAAGAGTAAGTCCAATGTTTTCTATTAATCAAGAATATTTAGTTTCATATTTTAATACAAATCTTAATACCATAGAATTTTTAAGAAGCACAGGAAATATTGGTTCATTTGAGAAACTTTTAAAAGTTATAGATTTTGTAAATAGGAGAAATTTACTCATGTAAAATAATATTTGTTTGGTTAAAAAAGGGTTATTATTTAAATATTAAAATATGAATTGAGGAAAATTCATAAAAATATTTAATAAAAAATAGGAAAATGAAGGAAAAATAATAATGACAAAGGTAGGTAATCGTATAAATGCATGGAGAAGTGTAATGAAAATAGGATCAGCTTCTAAATTCACAAAACAATTTCGGGAATATTGGCGAGACATTGTAATAGTAAAGTTGAAAGATAATTTTCTTAATTTCCTCAAACAACCACATAAATTCTCTGAAATTAAAGAAAGATTTAAAGTAACAGATGATAATTTTCTTTATCTTTTATTAGATACTCTTTTAAGTGATAATACAATCGAGAAAACTAATAATGGATTCTTATTAAAGAAATCCTTAGATTTTGAAGTTGTACCTCCAAGTGTTCAAAATATATCACTCAATGAATTAATAGAGGGAATGGCAAATGCAATTTTTAATCGCCTTTTTCATGAATTTCATGATGTATCATCTGGATTCAATCTATTTATTTTTGATGATGGGTTATCTCAAAAAATATATAAAGATATACGTAGTGCAGCAATTTCATTTGTGCCTAATTCTTTAGAAAATCCTGGAAGGTTTCTTGATTTAGGATGTGGAAGTGGAACTGAAACAGCAGATTTCTGGATTCAAATGATGGAGAAATGCAAATTCGAACCTAAAAATGGTTTTAAACTAATAGGTGTTGATATCAATGACAATTTTATAGATATTGCAAAAAATGAGTTTTATGATATTTTAAAAAAATTTACAGATTTATCAGAGGAAGCTTATTTAGATCTCAAACCATATCATCCTGAATTTAAGAAGGGAACATCAACCAAGATTCCATATCCTGATAATTATTTTGATTATATTTTTACTTCACAAGTACTACACTGGACAGATTTGAATTCTACTTTAAAGGAAATATATCGTTGTTTAAAACATGGAGGCGTATATTTTGGAACAAATGCGTTAATCCCACCCGCAAATCCTTATTTTAATCTAATATTACATACTATTGAAGGAGCTAGAGGATTTTTTACCAAAGAGGAATTTATTAGAGCGGCAAAACACGAAGGATTTACGGATTTCAGGTTCGCTACTCCAATTACGATATTTAGATTTGAAAAATAATATCATTTTTTTTCAAAAATTAATTATTTAAAAAAGTATTAGCATTATAGAAATTTAAAAGACAAGAAATGTGTTGATTCATTTGAGTAACTTTAAAAAGTTATAGATTTTGTAAATGGGAGAAATTTATTCATACAAATTGATATTGTTGGAATTATAAATGATTTATTATATATATAACAATCAAAAATGAAAAAGAAATATTTGAAAAAAAAAAGGAAAAGATCAAAAGGTAGAAATAATAATGCCAGTTTTACTTAATCGTATGAAAGCTTGGAAGTATACAATCAAATTAGGAGCTTCTAGGGCTTCTGCAAAAGAATTTAGTGAATATTTACAAAAAATTGTAATTTTGGGATTAAAAAATCATAATTTTCTTAGCTTTCTTAAATTACCACATACATTCTCAGATATTAAAAATGAATTTAAAGTAACAGATGACAATTTTCTTTATTTATTATTAGATACACTATTAAGCGATAAAACTATTGAAAAGACTAATAATGGATCATTCTTTTTAAAGAAATCCCTAGATATTGAACTGATAACACCTCCAAAGGTTCTAGAAAAACCACTTCAAGAAATGCTGGAAAATTCAGCAAAAGCTGTATTTAATCGCCTTTATCATAAATTCCATGATGCTTCATCAGGATTCAACTTATTTGTATTTGAGGATGCCTTATCTCTACAATCATATGAGAATATACGTCGTGCCGCAATTTCATTTGTTCCTGATGCTATAGAAAATCCTGGAAGGTTTCTTGATTTAGGATGTGGAAGTGGAATGGAAACCGCTGATTTTTGGGTCCAAATAATGGAAAAATGCAATTTTCAACCTAAAGATGGTTTTAAACTAATAGGGATTGATATTAATGATGATTTTATTAATATAGCCAATAGTGAGTTTTATTATATTATAAAAAAATATTCGGATTTAACTGAAGATACTTATTTAGATCTTAAAGCATATCATCCTGAATTTAAGAAGGGGACAAGTACCCAGATTCCATTTCCTAATAATTACTTTGATAATATTTTTATTTCACAAGTATTACACTGGACTGATTTGAAAGCTTCTTTAGCAGAAATGTATAGTTGTTTAAAGCCTGGAGGTATTTGTTTTGGAACAAATATTTTATACCCATTCGTGGATCCTTATTTAAATATAATAGTAAATACTTTTGAAGGCGCTGGAGGATTTTTTACTAAAAATGAAATGAAAACAAGAGCAAAACAAATAGGTTTTAATAATCTTAAGTTCTGTACTCCCTTATCAGTGTTTA
>JBHLQA010000012.1:0-18244 GCA_048885285.1 Candidatus Odinarchaeota archaeon | reverse complement strand
GATGGTCATCTCGAAATGCGCTTTTTCCCGTTCCATTTTCAGGTAGTTCTCATAGGCGCTTGGATCGATTTCCCCGCTTTCAACTGCCTGCAATACCGCACAGCCCGCTTCGGTGGTATGGGAGCAGTCTTTGAACCTGCAATCCTTTGAAATTTCAAGAATTGAAAGCAAAGAGGGAGAGTGGAACAGTTCCAGAATTAGAACTTGAGATTAAACAATTAAAAGATAAGATTTTAGGTGTAACGAACGAGAAAGAGAATATGAGACAATTATTAAATGATTTACAAAATGATATTAAAATTATACGAGAAGAACGGGATCGTTATTATAAAATTGTGAAGGGAACTAAGCCTTTTTAGTATATAGTTAATTTTTAGCTAAAAAAAGTTAAGATTTTTTTAAATATTCTGAAAGGAATTCAATATTCCTTTGAAAAATTGGACTCTTCCATGATTGGAACACCTCAGAAAAATGTTCCTTTTTTATCGTGGTTGGATCTTCTCCAGCATCTATCTTTTTTTTCACAATTCTAAGAATTTCCTCGATATATTTACTTTGTAAGTTAAACTCATCCTTAGATGCTAATTCTCCATGTCCTGGTACAGCAATTTTAAAATCTATTGTGAATAATTCCTCAGTTAAGGAAATCCACCCTTCAGGATCTCCAGAGCCTAACCAAGGATCAGTTCTCGCAAACAGAAGATCTCCGGTAAAAAGAATTTTTTCCTCAGGAATGTATACTATAACATCTCCATCTGTATGTGCTTTTTGAAAAGTACGCAAGTGAACATTCTTATTATTTCCATGAATAACACAACCTGTTTTAAATGTAATATTGGGTTCTCGGATAGTAAATCCCTCTGATTGAATAGTTTTTGCAAGAGCTAATTCAATTTCTCCTCGTTTTCTTTGTACCTCATCTGTAACTTTATTAAGAGAGGATTCAAGCTTTATTAGATCCATCTTCTTTATATCTTCGATTCTTTTTCTACCTTCTGTTTGAAGATTTTTAAGAGTTCGATCTGATGTCATTATTTGTATTGATATATCGAATAATGAATTTCCCATTATATGATCCAAATGATAATGAGTTATTACAATAAAATTCGGTTCCTTTTGAGTATAGTGAGTGGCTGCTTTTATAAGATCTTTAGCAGCTTCTATACTCAAAGTAGTGTCAACGATTATCAAATAATCTCCAATATCTATAAATCCCGCATTTGCTCTCATCGAAGAATCTTCTTTACAAATTGCTGCATAAGCGCTTTCTGAAATTTTATAAAGATTGAAAAATTCAGATTCAAAATCTAATTTTTTTACAAAATCAAATGACATAAATTTCTTTAGTTTGAAGAGTTGATAAACTTTATTGATGTTAATATTTCATCTTTAAAATTTTAACTTAAAATTATATCTTTGAAAATGTTGACAAATGCAGGAAAATCTTTATTAATGAAATAAAGATCAAAGGGATTATGTTTCTTCAGAATAAGCATATAATATGATACCTTATTTTCTTGAAATATGATGGGTTTAAATAAAAAATTATTTTGTGATTTTCTAACAATTATTTGATCCTTTTGTTCTTCGAAATTAATCTCAACAAATACATCATTTAACGTTAGAAAATAAGCAATTGTTTTGCTTAGTAATTCTTTTGAAGCATCATCTTTAAAATGAGAACCTAATATAATTGAATTTTTATCTATTATAATTAAACCATCACAATCTAATTTTTTTGCGAATTCTTCAATAGTTTTTTGAATTAACTCTGATTTTGGATATAATTCTAGTAATATTTTTGATAAAATACTCATTAGTGTGTAAGGATCATATATAGATGTGAGAAAAAAAAAAATATTTTTATATTCTACGGTTTCCTGTATTTCTTTCATTAATTCATTGATTTGATTTTTTAGTGTTAAGTTATTTATTATTTGAGGATCACATTTATGAAAAAATATATTGAGAGGAGGAGAGATCTTCAATTCTTTAAACTTATTAATTACATCATACAAATAACTTATAGATTCATTTATCCGAGAATCATCTAATATATCTATCACATATATCGCAATTTCTGTTTTATCAAAAAACTTACTAGGGCTTTTTAAATATGAAATAAGGTAGCTCTTCTGCCCTCCTAAATCCCATTCACTAATTTCTCTTCCTAATAAGTTAAAACTTTTTCTTTGCGCTCCTTTGGTTGGCTCAATTTTACTTATTTTTGATAACTGCCTTCCAAGAGTTGATATTATGCTTGTTTTTCCTGCACCATCTAATCCTGTAAATAAGATCTTATATGGCCCATATTTAGACTCTTTCTTCTTTTTATAAAAGATCTGAGATTCTTCCAACTGAATTTCATCCCATCTTGCTTACATATAACAATAAAGTTTTATGCTTATGTGATTTCGGGATATATATTTAGTTTCTGATTTAATCCTTAAACAGAAAATTATGTATTTAAATTTTATTAAGGTAAAAAAAGGAATTTTTTATATTTTTAGGTACAATATGAAAAAATTAAATGAATTGTATCCAGAACAGATTAGATTTTTTTTTTTTGAAGAATATTATTTTAGGATGAATCTTAATCCATTAACAGAAGAGTAGTAAAGAAAAAATTAATTTTTATTAGTCCTAATCAGGTGTTAAAGAGTCAAGATCAGATAGATCCAAACCACTATCCATAACTTCTACAGTTTCTGATAGGAATTCATCTAATATATCCTTTAATTCGTCTCCCGACCTTTTCAATATAAGCCTAATTAATCCTATGTTGATATCTGGGTCTGATATCAGCGTCAACACACCTTATAGCCGAAAGGAGTTAATTACTCACTTCCATTGGTCCGCATGAAGACGCAAATATTTTACCTCCGCTAAATTCCGATGTAACAATTTCCAGATTACCCAGCTCCAGATTTTTTCCTTGTTCTTCACTGGCGCAAAAGAGTCCGCTAATATGCGTTATGCAAAATTATCTGCGCTAGCTATTGCGCCAATACCGTCAACATCAGCAGGGAAATATGAAAATTTCGAGACACTTGCGATGGTAAGACCCGTTCTATCAACCAAAATTACTTTCTTAATACCACTCTCACTTTTAATTATCTTACTGAGAATGTTATCGAAGCTTTTGGTATCAATACTAATGGTCAAACACCTTTTAAACTTTATTTTTTGTTATTATTATAATATATTCTTTAATCTTTAAAACTATTATAACTATCTGAATTTATAAAATTATCCTTTTAAAATCTTTCATAGGAAATTTAGGAAAATTTAGATTTGGAATTAAGTTTTAAAAGATTTATATGACATTCCTAAAACTTTTAATTAATAATATTAACTTAGTGAGATTTAGAGAATAAAAAATTAAACCAAAACGGTAACAAATTATTCTAAGTAGATTACTTTATCTATAAAAGTTAAAAATTTTATTCAGATAAATTTAAAAAACTAAAATGAATTCTAATCATAAGATTGGAGTAATGTTAAATATATGGAAAAGAAAATTGAAAAATTATTGAAAGAAATAGTTGAAAAGTTAAAAGTTGAATATGAGCCAATTAAAATTATTTTATATGGCTCTTATGCTCATGGTAATCCTAATGAGAATAGTGATATTGATCTCCTAATTTTGAAAGATACAAATGAGAAAAGGGTGGAAAGATTCGTTCAAGTAAAAAAAATAATATACAGTCCAGAAAGAAAGATCCCTATATCTCCATTAATTTATTCTCCCACAGAATTGAATGAACGTTTAAAAATTGAAGATGATTTTATAAAAGAAATATTAAATACAGGAATTATTCTATATGAAGAATCATCTAGTTGAGGAATGGCTAGAAAGAGGAAAAAGGGATTTAGAGACAGCGAAATTATTATTTAAAAGTAGTAATTATTTTGATATAATTTTATTTCATATTCATCAAGCTGTTGAGAAATATATCAAAGGTTTTCTTATTTCACATGGATGGGTATTAAAAAAAATCCACGATCTTGAAGTTCTCATTACAGAAGCTATTAAATATGATGATTTTTTTAAGGAGTATCTTGATTTTGGTAGAAGACTTACTGGTTTTTATTTTGAAGAAAGATATCCTCCAGGTCCAATCTCTACTTATTCTAAAGAGGAAATAAAAAAAATAATAAATAAATCAAACGAAATTATTGAGAAAATAAACATTATTTATTTGGAAAAAATGAATATTTAGGAATAAAGAAACCAGAATTTTAAGATTATATATTACATCATACAGGTTACCATTTTATATATGATTTATTAAAATTGGTAATATTAAAGAGAGGCTTATTTCCATGCGATATAATGTAGAAAAGCGATTACACCGTGTAATGATAAAACTAGATAAAAATAATATTAGTTGTCCATTAGCGAAAGATTGCATAGACGCGGAAAATTGTATTAGATGTAACCAGTTTTTTCGTAAATGTAGTTTATTCAATAATATTTCGAAAATAAAGTGAAGAAAGGGGTAAATAATTATGAATTTAGGTTTAGAAAAAAAAGTTGCTCTTGTTTTAGCATCGAGTAAAGGATTAGGGTTCGAATGTGCCAAAGGATTATATCAAGAAGGTGCTAATGTGGTAATATGTAGCCGTTCTGAAGATAATCTGAAGATTGCGAAGGAAAAAATAGAAAATTCTTATTCAGTTGCCTTGAATAATAAAGTTTTTTCCATTGTTACAGATTTAATATATGAAGACCAGATAAAAAGTCTGGTAGAAAAAACTTTAAAAGAATTTGGGAGAATTGATATTTTAGTGCATAATGCTGGTGGCCCTCCTTCAAAACCCATTGATAACATTTCTAAAGAGGAGTGGTCAAATTCAATTGATTTAAACCTCCGTTCTTTTATTTATATAACGGATATGATAATTCCAATAATGAAGAAGCAAAAAGGGGGTAGAATTATCGCAATTACTTCCGTTTCCGTTAAGCAACCCTTAGATAATTTAGTTTTATCAAATACAACAAGATTAGGTGTTGTAGGGTTTGCAAAAACGCTTGCTAATGAGTATGGTAAGGATAATATTTTAGTAAATATTGTTTGTCCTGGTCCAACACTTACTGATCGTATGAAAGATTTAATCAATACAACAATTGAAGATACTGGACAGACTTATGCAGAAGTTGAGAAAACTTGGACAGAACCTATTCCACTAGGGCGATTAGGTAAACCAGAGGAATTGGCAAATTTAGTTGTATTTCTAGCCTCAGATAAAGCTAGTTATATTACTGGAACCACAATTCAAGTTGATGGAGGTTTCATAAAAAATGTATTATAAAAAATTAATGGATATATCACTTTCATATTTTAACAATTATAAAAATATAATCTTAATTGTTATTGATAGACAAAAGAAGATTTTAATATACCATATTGATATTATTATTCTATATGTAATGATTAATTGCTAGAAATAATTACATCTAAACTTTATTAAATATAAATTCTAATTTAGAAATTTGTTTAAGATTGATTTTGAGAGGTTAAAATAATGAGTGAGAGAAAAATTAAAACGGGCTTAATTTTAGTAGGATTAATCGCTTTTTCGTTAGTAGTACCTATTTTTTCTTTAAATTCAAGATATAATACACCAATTGAGAAAATTGAAGAAGATCTACGGAATTCAGGAACAAGTGAAGTGACTAAAACAAGACAATGGATTAAAAATGGAAACTTTTCTTCTTCTGATTATTGGACTCCAGTAGAATGTTTAGAAGGAGATGGAGATCCTGATGATGTTGACGCATATATAAGTGACGGAAAAGCAAATTTTGAAATTATTGGAAAAACCTTTAGGAAAGAAATTTCAGATCCAATTAATCTTGCTAATGCTGATAAATGGACAGCTTTTAATAAAACTGAGCCTACTATTAATCCTGATACATGTGAAATTGATAATAATGGTTTTCATGTTAGTCATTCATGGCATGATGCTACTGCTGATCAAGTTGCGAAGATTTATTGGAGATATAATGTTAGTATGGGCACTGACATGAGCCAATATAATATTACATCCGCAACGCTTAACGCTACTATGTATGCTAATGTAGATGACAACGTTGATGCTTATCCAGACACACAATCGGAAACTGGTGATGGAGAACGAACTTTGAATCAAATAGGGATATATGATCATGCATACTTTTTTGTTGAAATCGCAGATATAGATGTGGAATATCCCTATAGGATTGCATTTAATCAGACTACTGATTTGGGACGAAATAGTGGCCCATTAACATATGATCAAAAAACTATAGAAGCTTATGGTGATGAACAAGATTTAATTTATTATTTAAGTAAAATTTTAGAAGATGATGAGGATCATGATAATTTTACTATAATTGTTGGAATAGAGATTAATTGTGAAGATGATTATACTGGTCAAGATTATGATGATTGGACAGAACTTAGAATCAAATCGCTTAATTTAACATTTACATATGAGAAAAAGATTAATCAATTTACTACTGTATCTTGGAATCAAGAAGGAGATAAACCAAGTGATATTATAACTAATGACTTTATAATCAATGAAGCAATTCTTAATTTTACATATGCAACTAATGATACTTTACCTGAAACATTATCCCCAAATTCTGAAATTCAAATTTTAATCAATGGAGTTCCACATTCTGAGACAATCAAATTATGGACTGCAGAAACTGACTTTAAAAACGCCTCAGTAGAGGGATTTGATGTTAGACATTTGATAGAAAAAGATAAAAATATTAATGTTTCAATTCAAGTTTATTTAGCTGATGAATTCGATTTAAACCGAACAATTACTTTTTCGATTGACGATATTTATCTAAATGTTACCTATACAGAGGACGTAACTGATATAGAGACAAAAATACGATTATTTTTAGACGGTACAGATAAGACTGGTTATCCGTTTATAAGTCTTCCTTTAGGAGAAGAATTAAACATCACAGTAAAATATACTAATTTAACAGGAGATTATATACCTTCGGCAGAAGTTAATTTAGATGGAAAAGTGAGTGGTACTCTTGACCCAGATCCTTCTTTTGAACAACACAATATTACAATAAATACAGAGGATTTAGGAATTGGAACATATCTTTTAACGTTAATAGCACAAAAAACTTTCTATGAAACTAATCAGACCCAATTTGTTGTGAAAGTAACTGAAAGAGATGCATCTATAACTGAAATTTTTATAAATCGTGATAATTGCACGGGTAATAAAACTGCTAATGTTTTTTCCGGAGAGATGGTGAATATCACAGTTCAATATATAGATAATGATGCTGGTGGTGATCTTATTCATAATGCTTTTGTTACTTTAAATGGAACAGGAGTAGGAGAAATTTTTGAGGATAATAATAATTTTTATAATCTTACTTTTAATTCGACAGATTTAGATGTTGGTATATTTGTATTAAGTATTATTGCTCAAAAAGATAATTATTCAGTAGTAACAGAAAAAATAACTCTTAATATATATATAAGAGAAACTGAATATTGGGTTTATTTAAATGGAACAAAGTTTGCACAAGGAGAAACTCCGTCTATAGAAGTACACAAATTTGAGTTTTTAAATATTACTTTTACGTATAACGATACTATTTTAACAGAACATATTCCTGGTGCTATTGTAGACATAAATGGGTCAGGGGTTTCAAAAGTTCTTGAGGATAAATTCAATAATTATTCGGTGCTTATTAATACAACCAAATTGAATCAAGGAGTAAATTTTTTAACGCTTTTCGCTCGAAAGGATGGGTATGAAGCTCATTCGATTTTAATTGTGGTGGAGATTATCCAAATCGAAACCAATTTAACATTATTTATAAATGGTACTGATGTAACCTCTAATCCATCAATTGAACGATGTCCAAATCAAATCCTCAATGTAACTGTATCATATAACAGATCTGATCCAGTGGGACATATTCCCGGTGCTACTGTAGATATAAATGGTTCAGGAATATCGAAAGTTCTTGAGGACAAATTCAATAATTATTCGGTGCTTATTAATACAACCAAATTGAATCAAGGTGCAGCTTTTCTAAGCATATTCGCCCAAAAAGTTGGATATGAATCTCAGGCAATTACCCTTATAATAAGTATTATTCAAATAGAAACAGAATTGACATTATATATAGATGGTGTGAATGAAACAGCAGATCATACAATTCAAAGATATATAGGCCAAGAAGTCAATGTTACTGTATCATATAACAGATCTGATCCAGTGGGACATATTCCCGGTGCTACTGTAGATATAAATGGTTCAGGTATATCGAAAGTTCTTGAGGATAAATTCAATAATTATTCGATCCTTATTAATACAACCAAATTGAATCAAGGTGCAAATTTTCTAAGTATTTTTGCTCGAAAAGATGGGTATAACCCCCAAGCGGTTATACTTGTAATAGAGATTATCCAAATCGAAACCAATTTAACATTATTTGTAAATGGTAGTGATATATCTTCTGATCCATCAATTGAACAATATCCAAATCAAATCCTCAATGTTACTATATCATATAATACATCTAATCCAATAAGCCATATTCCCGGTGCTACTGTAGACATAAACGGTTCAGGTATATCAGAAGTTCTTCCTGAAGCTTTTGATAATTATTCGGTAGAAATAGATACCGATGATTTAAATCAGGGAGCAAATTTTCTAAGTATTTTTGTTCGAAAGGATGGGTATGAACCCCAAGCGATTATACTTGTAATACAGATTATCCAAATAGAAACAGAACTGACATTATTTGTAGATGGTGTAGATATAACCCTTGATCCATCAATTGAACAATATCCAGGTCAGAACGTCAATATAACAATTTCATATAATACATCTAATCCAATAAGCCATATTCCCGGTGCTACTGTGGATATTAATAGTACAGCTATATCGGAAGTTCTTCCTGAAGCTTTCGATAATTATTCGGTAGAAATAGATACTGATGATTTAAATCAAGGAGCAAATTTCTTAAGTATTTTTGCTCGAAAGGAGGGTTATGAACCCCAATCAATTTTACTTATAATACAAATCATACCAATAGACACAGATTTACAATTATTTATTAATTCTGAAGATTTGACTCTTAATCCCGATTATAATCTTACTATCGGTCAAAGTATAAATCTTACAGTTAAATATACTGATCAAAATGGAGTTTTTATTCCTAATGCTGCTGTTTCATTAGAAAGAGAAAGTACATCATTAGATTTAATAAAACATGATACTTTGGATCAATATTATATAAACCTTGATACAACAGAATTAGGGCTTGGAAAAAAATTCTATACAATAATACTCCAAAAACCAAATTATCAGTCGATTACAAAAGAAGTAACAATTACAGTAAAACAAATTTACGTTGAAATTAGAACAGTTTCAGGAATAGCTCAAATAGAAGCGGAAATAGGAGATAATGTCGTACTTCAAGTAATCTTAAATGATACTATCTTTGATATGGATATAACGAATGCGACAATTTTATATGATTCTCCCTATTACCAAGGAGAACTCGAATATTCTAATAATGGTATTTATGAGGATACATTAGAAAATGTTAGAGATGGGGTTCATACCATCACTATAAATGCATACGCAGGTGATTATTATGATTTCGAGAGCTATACAATTACATTATTTGTAACTACTCCTACAGTGAGTCCTGGTCCCGATTTGAGTTGGCTTATATATGTGCTAGTTTTTGGAATTGTTGGTTTGGTTTCTTTTTTTGCTGTATATCAAATGTATCTTAAATACCCTCCAATGGTTAGAAAAATTAGAAAATTAAAGAAAAATGTAAAAAAGTCAAAACGGACAAAACCTATAGCAGTAGACAAAAGAGATGAGATTATAGGGAAAGAGCTTCAAAATCAAATAAAAGATGTAGAATATGAAATGATTCAAATTGAAGAATTAGATAAGGTTGAAAAAGTAATTAAAAAAGAAGGGGGAGAAAATTAAATGCCTCATGGCTTTATAATAACCGAATGGACTGAGGATCAAGGGTTAGTTATTAAATTAAGTCATCCAGAAGATCTCAAGGTGGATTTAGATGACATGATGCGAATCTTTTATGCCCATATTACAGGGGCTGGAGCAGCAGGAAATGTATTAGTACGTTTAGAAAAATCGCGGTCTAACGTTTCAAGTTATTTTACAGGATTAGACTCTGATATGCCAGTAATGATCAATTTAATGTTAGATTTAGGTGAAGATCCAGAGATGTTTGGTGAAACAGTAATAAAAGAAATTAATAAAGGCATTATAGAATATTTGCAAGAACTGAACACAAATGTAGCACAGAGTTATGAAATTGTTAAAAAGATAAGACTCTACCTTAAAAATACATTAATATTATTAGAGCGTTTGAAAAATTTATCAAAAGAGCAAAGATTAGCACAAATATTTATTAGTGAAAAAGCTCGGACTATTTTAGAAGCTTTACAAGAAAGACCATTATCTAGAAGAGAATTACAAGGAGTTATAGAAAATAAACTAAACAAAATTGTACCTAATCTTGAATTTATTTTGGATCCATTTGTTAAAACAGGTCTAATTACTCAAGATTGGGTTGAGGGTAATACAGATATTACTCTTTTTCTTCTTTCTGATTTCACAATTTTTAGAAGACCTGTATCAAAATTAGTTGAAAACGCAAGGAATAGACTTCCTACACCAGAACTCGCATATAAATATCTTAACGAAGTTAAACTCTATTTTAAAGATTATAAACCAACTCCAGAAGATAATTTACAAATTGCTAACATTATTATGAATCCTGATAATTATGATTTTATCACATTATTTAAAGAAAGAGCATATCCACTTAATAAAATTCCAAAAGCTCCAGGACAATCGATAAATGAAATAGGGATTTTTTTAAAAGATTTAGAAAAATATAAGATTATTACATTAATAAAAGATAATAAAGATATTTTATGGGTATTCTTATTAACGGATATTGCAATTCATACATTTTATCCAGAATATTTAATTGAAAAAATTAGAAAGAAACGTTCAGAAGGAATAATAGATAAAAATGTGGCTATTACTCATTTAGAGTTCCTAGAAAAAGCATATAAAAAATAAGATTTATATAACATATAATATGTCAGATGAAAAAGATTCTGCAACCAAACAAGTTTTAGAACTTATTGGATTAGCTCAGGATGAAGTAAATATATATTATAAAATCACAGGAAGGGGTCCTGTAATGATTGGGGAGATCGCTTTAATTTCTGAACTCTCTGAAGAGAGGGCTGCAGAGGTAGCTAGTAATTTATTTCAAAAAGGACTACTTAAACAAATTCCTGGAAAGACCCCAATATATGAAGCACTGCCACCATATGCAGCATTAATCAGCCAAATTCATCAATTTAAAGAGATAATTAAAAGTTTTGAACAAACTGCCCCACAAAACATTCAAGAAAAATTCGATTCATTAGAGCAACACTCTGATAAGCTTCGAAAATTAGATGACTATAAGACTTATCTACAAATCATGAGGACTAAATTACCCGCTCAAATTAAAACCCAGTTTGAGTTGTTTGATAAAGAACTTGATCAAGTTAAAAGATTTCAAGATGTTAAAAGCTTCATATTTAACTTAAAAGAAATAGTTCCTTCTGATATTACAAAAGAATTTGAGTCTATGGAAGAAAGCTTACAGTCTGTAAAATCAGAAATAGCTACTAGATTCGAAAAACAATTTAGAATCGGAGCTTTAAGTAATATGGCTGAAAAAATTGTATCTAAAGTGATTACAGAGCAATTTGAACAAATAACTAAGACTTTTAAGAATAAATTTGTACAGACAACTCAAAATATGCTGGATCAAGTTATAAATCAATTAGGTAGTATTTCTGATACTGCTGGTGAAGTAAGTACTGATTTAGGATCTATTGTTACAGATATAGAAAATGGTATTGTAACAACTTTAGAAGATTTAGAAAATAGAATTTCAGGTGTTTATGATGATATTACGAAAGGAATTAATGAACTAAAGGATTTATTCCGAAAAGAAATCTTTGAAACACTGCAAGATGACATTATTAATAATATTATTAATCAATTGACAAGTGCAGAGCTCACAATGATTGAATTTTGGGAACGTTCGAAAGAAGCATCACTTTTAAGTTTTAAAGATGTATGGTTTGTAAGATCAGTTGAAGGGATAATGGCTCAAATAAATGAATTATTATTTCGGGTTAAAATGCGCGTTCATATTGTGGCACCAAGATTAGAATATATCGACTTAATTGCTTTATCCAGATTAAAAAAGCATATTAATATTAGAATCTCTGCAAATTTTGATGTTAATAGTCTTGAAGATCAAAAGAGGTTAGAACAAATGGCAGGTTATCAAAATATAACAATAAGACATTATCCTGTAGAAAATTTATGGTCAATAAATAAAGATTTTGAAGAAGTTGTCGTGTGTGTTGTGTCAACATCAGCAGAAGGTGATTTTGAAATAGCTGGAATGGGATCAGTTTTAGAAGAACATGTGAAATTATTTGCTGCTGTTTTAGAAGACGTTTGGATTCAAAGTAGAAAATTAGATCAAGTAGAAATTTCACATACTATTACACAGGCTCCTGAAGTGACGCCTTTGCACCCCCAAAATCAAAAACTCACCATTCCTTCAATTCCTAAATTATCTGAAGAGATGCCATCCAAATCAGTTCCAACTTCAGCAATACTTCCTGAAGTTGATATTAAATCAGTAACGCCTACGCCAGTTGAACCTATAATGGAATCTGCGGCTCCTTCAGATGCTTACCTTTCGACTCAATTTAATGATATTTTAAGTAAAATTGATACTTATTCTGGTGAAAATATTGGATTGCTGTTAGAAAAACTACAAGATGATATCCTTGAGAAGAAAGGATTTAGTGGAGTATTAAGACAAATCCGAATGGGTATTGCACCTCTTAAAAATAACAGAAATCTATTAAGTAATATTGAAAAAGAAGAATTAAGAAATAAAATTAATTTTTGGAGAAGTAAGTTACAAATCTAATTAATTTCTTTTTTATTATTTTTTTATTTAAAATATGATATTATTGTATTATATATTAAATAAGATTTTAAAACATATTTTTAAGATTTCATTCAATAAAATTATATAATTTCTTTTATTAAAATGGATTTTTTTTAGGAATAAAATATGAATAATAGTAAATATTCGATTGATCTTGAAATAAAGTATCAACCCTTAGAGATTATTGATATTCCACTTTTAATCAAACAGTGCACTAAGAAATGGGAAAATTTAACACTTTGTACTGTTAATGATTCTGTTATTAGACTGGCAGTAATTGAAGGAGAATTTCATTGGCATAAGCATGAAAAAGAAGATGAATTTTTTTTGTAATTGATGTATTATTATTGATTGATTTGAAAGAAAAAACAATTGAGTTGAAACCAAAGCAAGGTTTTACGATTCCTAAAGGTGTAATGCATAAAACAAGAGCTCCTATCAAAACGTTAATTTTAGTCATAGAAAAAAAAACAACTAAACCTACTGGTGATTAAAAGAATTCAATATAACAAGAGTTTATAATTTATAAGAAGAATTTCATATAATTTAATATTAAAGGGATTAGATATTATTTACATTCCCAGATATATTTTTTTTACTCGAGGTTCTCTTCTTAATTCTTCGCTTGTACCTTTTAAATCAATTCTTCCGTCTTCAAGTATATGAATCATATCTGAAACTTCCATCGCTAAAGCTCTATTTTGTTCGACTAGTACCGTAGTAGTTCCTGCCTCCTTTATTTTTTTAATCGCCTTAAATATATCAGTCTTTATTTTAGGAGCTAAACCTACTGAGGGCTCATCCAATAAAAGTAATTTTGGATCAGCCATTAGTGCTCGTGCTATTGCTAGCATTTGCTGTTCACCACCACTCAATGTTCCTGCTCGTTGTTTTCGCCTCTCCTTTAATCGAGGGAATACTTCATAAACAAAATATTTTAACTTGCGATATTTTTCTTTATCTTTTAATAAATAAGCCCCCATTCTGAGGTTGTCCGAAACGTTCGAATCGTAAAATAATCTACGGCGATCAGGGCTTTGTGCAATACCTAATCTAGCAATCTTATGTGCCTTTAGTCCATCAATTCTTTCACCTAGAAATTTAATTGTTCCCCTATTTGGTTTTTCTAATCCTGATATTAATCTAAGAATTGTTGATTTACCAGCTCCATTTGGACCAATAATAGCTGTTAACGTATTTTTTTCAATTTTAAAATTAAGTTCAGCAAGTACTCTCGCACTTCCATAATAATGATAAATTCTATTCATTTCAAGCATATTGTTCACTTGTTGCTTCTAGAAATTTACTTTTTTTTATTTTTTCTTGACGGTTAAAATTTAAAAAAATATCCCTTACTAATTATTGGTATAATAAAACAAATATTAAAATTTTAAGTAAGAAAAAATCTGTTCGTGTTGATGTCATGTCTTTTAGAAAAAATGAATTTTTTAAATAAAAATATAAAGTCTGAATAATCTTGACTATTATTTTTTCTTATTTTTTTTTAATTTAACAAGGGGCAAATTTAAAGCCACAACACTCACATAGATTTTCAAGATTTTCAATGTACTTTAACATTGCATTGTACCATTTATCTAATAATTTTTTAAAATGAATTTTAATTGAATAAATATCTTTTGCATTATATACATAAAGATAACCTTGCTTTTTTGGATTCTCAAACCCTTTCTTCCTAGTAAAATCCTTCAATGATATTGATTTGCGTTCAATAAAATTTAATTTAATTAAATTATGAACTGCCTTTTGAATTGAAGTTCGATCCATTTCTAATACTTTTGCTATTTTTGATACTCTTATATCCTTATTTTTCAGCATATATCCAAGTATTTTAGATTCTGTCTTATTTAAACCTAAAATACATTTAAATAACTGCTCACTTGAGAAGGTTCCCTTTTCATTTAATAATCTATCAATATCTTCAAACTCTTTCAATTGTTTATCAATTATTCCTATTATTTATCAACTCAAAAAATTAAACAAAATAAAAAGAAAAAAAGATTTACATCTAATTATTGTTTTAATTTATCTAATACTTTTTTCATGCCGTCATAATTCATCGAACCAACAATCTTATTCACAATTTCATCATTTTTAACGAATAATGTAGTGGGAATTCCTGTGATTTGATATTTCATCGCTAATGGAGGAATTTCATCTACATTCACTTTAACAAAGATGAAATCTTTATGATATTCTTCCTGAAGTTTTTTAAATATTGGAGCAAAGAACATACAAGGTCCACACCACACTGCCCAAAAATCTATAATAATTATTTTTTCGGGATAATTTTTTATCAGTGTATTAAATTCTTCAACTGATTTTATCTCTATTACATTTGTTGGTATTGATTTACGTTTTAATAATACTTCAGCTTTTTTCAGCCTTAATTTTTCTAAATTCTCGTCTGCTTCTTGCATTCAATTTTCACGAATTCTATAGTTTTTTTGATTTTTTTGTGAATTTTTTTTTCACAACTTCCTAATTATAAAGTATTTAATGAGCTATTTAAACGTGTTTATAGTGTGAAAAAATTCACTACTTCCATTTTTTTTTTCTTTAATTTTTATTTTATTATTGGAATAATTGAAATTAATTATTTTTTTATAAATTGTTAAAAATCAGCATTAATCTCAATAGGAAATTTCGAAAATGCAAATTTTAAATATCAATTTTTTTACAATAAATGTAAAAATATAAATCGAAAAATTAGGGTATTTTTTAATTCGATTCCAATATATTTGAATAAGTAAAGGAGGGGAAACTAAACCATTTCAGATAAAAATAATGGTGAAATCACTGAAAGATTAATAAGATTTACTTGTCCTACCTGTAAAGCTACAAAAGAGATTTATATCTCTACATCAATAATTAGTACGGCAAAAAGACTAGCAACAATATCAATACAAAAGGACCAAATATGTGAACATCATTTCCAAGCATTTGTAGATAAAAATTTTATCGTACGAGGATATCAAAAAGTAGATTATGAACTCAATATTAAAAAAAAGATACCGAAAGGAAAATATGCACTAAAAGTAATTGTTATTGGAGATTATAAAGTAGGAAAGACAGCAATTACGAAACAATTTATAGAAAATTCTTTTGACGAGAGCTATTTACCAACTCTTCACTTAAAAGTTTCTAAAAAGGAAATAAAAATTGATGAATCTGATATAACACTAGTAATTTGGGATATTGGGGGTCAAGTTATTCAAATGACACCTTATAAGGATCAATTTTATCAAGGTGCTCAAATTGGATTGGTATTAGTAGACAGAACTCGCAAAAAGTCATTGGATAATGTTGAAAAATGGATACATGAGACTTTAAAATCGATATCATATGAAATACCATTCATTCTAATTGGAAATAAGTCAGATTTAACTGAAGAATTATTAGTAAGTGAAGATGACATAAAATCTGAAGCCGAGAGATTACATTTAGATTATTTTTTAACTTCTGCTAAAACAGGTGAAAGAGTTGATGATGCATTTTATAACCTAACCCAAATGTATTTTAATTCAATAAATTAAAATAAAGACTTTCTATTATAATCTATATTTTTATAGGGTTCTTCAAGTTTTAACTTAATTTGTCAATATAAAGTAAACTCGGAACTTCGAATGAACTTATTAACTTATTCATCTCCAAAAATCATTTTTTTAATACACTTCATTGATTTACGAGAATTTTTAAAAGAATTAAAAATACTGCAACAAAAAAAGAGATTGATTTAATCCTTATTTTTTCTTAATATTTGTCATTGCTTTATCCAGATTATTCGAAGCTTCAGTAATACTCTTTCCTTTTACTAATATATCTACTCCATATTCTGAACTCGCTAATACCAATGCTCCGGCTGTGCTAATTGTTGCTATCCCAGCAGTCACTCCTCCCGCGATAGCCTTTCTCTTCTCTACTATAATATCAAAGAATGTAATCGTTGGAATGATTTGTGTTCGAATAAGTGCTTTGGAATAGGGAATATCTCGCTCAGTTCTATTAGCATAATATCTCCATCTATGACCATATTTGGCAAATGCCGTTAATGCCTTCAATTCTTCATCTGGTTCCTTTTTATGCATATAAACCAAGCCTACATTATTATATTTTACAAAAGAATCTGAAGTATTTATCTAAAATTTACATAGAGAAGGATAATTTTTTAAAAAATACTATTCTATGGTATCAACAACTTGAGGACTATTTACATTTTCTTCAATTATAATATCTTCTTCGATTTTTTCGATATTTTCTATTTTTAAGAGCTTTTCTTGTTCAATAATTTCAAGTTGCCTAATTTTAGTAAAAAACCAAATAACAAAAGGATGAATCATACCTAAGATAGCAAAAGCTAAAAATAATGGAACCATTCCAAATAATTCCGCTAAAGGACCAGAAATAAGCGCTCCTATAGGAGCTATTGCCATTGAAATCATGTGATCAACTGACATAATTCGACCAATTTTATCTTTGGATACAACTGTTTGCAAAATTGATAAATATGTGGAAACTGTAATAGGAAATATTACCCATGCTGGAAAGAGAAAAACCATCATGAAAGTAAAATCTCCCATTGGAGCTATTATCGCTGGAATCTGAAATACGAAAAATAAGACACCTCCAATTATATTTACCTCGATCTTGTGTTTCCAGTTCTTTTTAATTGAACAAATGAGAGATCCGAGAATATTCCCCATTTGGGATACTGTCATTAATAAAGCAAGATCTAGAGCTGTTCCCCTATGAATATCCGAGACAAATAAAGGTAATAAAACCGTCCAAGGTCTACTTATAAAATTCCATATCATCGCAAAAACAATCATGGCAAATAAGCCTGGAATCATTTTGATTGTTAATAATCCTGTTTTGAAATCTTTAAACATAGACTTTTCTACAGCTTCTTCTGTTTCATGATGTACTTCTGGTATCTTAATAAGCACCAACGGAACGAGAGCGATAAAAAATGTAATAATATCAATAAGAAAGATTTGATTCACTAGAAAAAATTCTAAAAGAGTGGCTGCAATAATTGGTCCTATACTGTAAATTAATCCTGAAAATAGGAAATTAAACCCATTAACTCTACTTAAATTTTTCTTTGGAACCATAACTGGGACGATAGCTTGAACGGTAGGCAATTGA
>JBHLQA010000011.1:0-18351 GCA_048885285.1 Candidatus Odinarchaeota archaeon | reverse complement strand
AACCATTTGGAAATTCATCTAATTTTAGGTATTCATTAATCTCGTCAATTTTACCTGCATCTTTTTTAACAAATAGTTTATTATTTTGTTGAGATACAATACCACACGAATCATAACCCCTATATTCTAATCTTTTAATACTTTCAAGAGCTATTTTTCCTATTTTTATATTTTGATTCGTAACTATTCCGAAAATACCACACATCTTTATATTATAAAATTTTTTTTTATATTATTTTAGATTCTTAATAATAATCTAGATTAAGTTTAATTTTTGCATCTTTTTCACAGCAATATTATTCATTTCAATTGAGTTATTGATATCAATAGTGGATTCACCAGATATTCTTAAATAGGGACTTGTTCCAGAACGTCTAATTAAGAGCCACCCATCATCATAATCAAATCTACAACCATCTAACTGATTAATTTTAATATTTTTTTTTCCCAAATTATCTAAAGACTTACTTATTTCAGAAATGATTTTTTGATGTACTTCTTCTGTAAATGGAATATCTTTAATTAATTTAAATTTATTAGCAAAATATGGATAATGAGGAATATCCTTTAATAATTCTTTTAGATTTTTTCCAGTTTTATTCATCATATCCAGTACAATTGCTATAGTTAAAATTGAATCTGGTCCATAATGAAAATGAGGCCATATATAAGTACCAGAAGTTTCTCCTCCTAAAAAACCTCCTAATTCTCGCAATGCAATTGCAACTTTAATATCTCCAACTTCTGTTCTAATTACACTGCAACCAAGAGGTTTTAATACATCCTCAATCAAACTTGATGAATTAATTGGAGTAGTAACTTTCATTTGCTCTTTTGATAATTGATTTTCCTTGATATAATATTTTGCCATTAAAGTTAACAAACGAATTGGATCCACGATTTCTCCATTTTCATCAAGAAAAATAACTCTATCTGCATCTCCATCAAGAGCAATCCCAATATCTTCTTCTTTGGATATTTTTACAAATTTAGAAAGCTTCATAAGATTCTTCTTATTTGGTTCTGAATGCCTTCCAGGAAAATTACCATCCATTTGTGAATTTAGAGTAGTCACATTTATATTATATTCACCTAAAAGCCGTGGAACAATTTCACACCCAGACCCATTTCCAGGATCCACAATTACATTAAGTTTATTACCATTAAATTTTATTAAACTGGTTATTTCAGAAATGTGAATATCATTTATATCATTAATTTGTGTAACTTTTCCGATTTGATCATAATTAATTTTTATGAAATCTTTCTCATCATATATACGAGAAATTTCCATTTCTTGTTCAGGTGAAAATCCAATACCAGAGGGATTCCATAGCTTTAATCCACAATATTCTGGTGTATTATGTGAGGCGGTTATAACTACACCTGCCTCTGCATTTAAAAATTTTAATGATGCCGCAAGAGTAGGAGTAGTAACAATTCCTAATGTTTTTACATTGCATCCACAACTCACTAGTCCAGAAATTAAAGCATATTCAATCGGTAAAGCAGATGTACGAATATCTTTTCCTATAACTACAGTTCCCCCTTTTAAATATGTACCTAATGCTAAACCTACATCAAGACTCATAGCAGGTGTAAACATTAGATCTGATTCAGAATAATTTTGGAATACTCTTCTTATGCCACAAGTACCAAAGATCGAATTTGTCATAGTTTATGTTTTGAGGTGTTTTTATATTTTACTGATTATATCTGTATCTTAATATATGATTAAGAAGTAATTTTTCTTTTTATACTTAATTTATGTAATTCTCCTTTATTGTAAATCGTATCTAAGCTTTATAATATTTCCCAATAATAGGAAAACTATTAATCTTTTTGATGATATTCTTTAAATAGTGCTTAAAAAAAAGTGATATTGTTGTTTCAGTACTATGATTTTTCAAGGATTATTTAATATTTTAGATTTATACTTTCAAGAGATTGATATTTTTTATAATAATATAGATCAATATTTTCGAGATAAAATAATTAGTCAATTTGAAGAAAGTATTGTAAGTGAAAGTAACATAGATCAAAAGCTTAATGAACTAACAAATTATCTTATAAAAACATTTAAAGATCTTGGTTTCAATAAATCTAAGATAGAAGATGTGTTTCTAGATCCATTCTTGGAAATTCATGATAAAGAAAGGAAAATGATTACTTCATTAATAGAATTGTATGAAAAAAAACTTGCTCCTATAATTTATGAAATCTTTCTGGAAGTTATTGTAGATTACTTGGTAGATGTAAAAGTTGTCCCTTTATTATTAAAATTAAAAAATGAAGGTTTTCTTAGTATTGAATTCATTATGGAACTTAGGAATTTAAGAACCTTGATTGAAAATTCCCCAGAAAAAAGAGAGAATTTTAAGAAATACATCCAAATTAGAGAAAAGATTATTGATAAATTTCAAAAGAATAAACAAAAAATTGAAAGTCTAGAAGATTTGCAGGATCCTGCTTTTAAACTTCAATTATTGTATTTAATCTATAGAATTATTGATTTCTTCAATCTTCAAAAAAAATATAATTTTTCTCACATAAAATCATATTTAGAAGAAAATATTAATGAATGGTTAACTGATGTTCCTTTAGTTTCGCTTAAAAACCCTGACATTTATTTTTGTGGTATTTATTTAGCCAAAAACCTAAAAGCTAATCTCGATGATAAGAAAATTTCCGATTTTTTACTGAATCTATTTGATGAAGCTATAGATAGATATGAATCCCCTCTTATAGAGGCTACGGATGGATCTTATTATTTCTTTAAGTCAACAGAAATGATAAAATTATGGCTAACTTACGAACAAATAAATAAAATTACGAAAACTGATTCAAAATTTTTTGAATCTAACTATTTGAAAAATCTTGGAACTTCACAATTAGTTGTAATCGTAAAACTATTTTTTTATTTAGGAGTTAGCAAACTTGAAAATGAGATTAATGCAATCACTGAAGAAATTGCACTGAGAGTAACTCCAGAAGGAATTAAACAATTTCGAGACGGATTTGTTTCATCAGAAGCTACCTATTATGTTTTATTTTGCCATTATATGAATAATTCACTTGAAAAGCTAAAAGATTATAACCTCTTAAATAACATCGTATCTCGAATTTATCGAAATTTGGAACTCCTGGATTTTTCTGAAGATACAAATTATGATTTAGTTAGCGAATTATTTTACTCTATTGAAAGCTTAAAACTTTTTAATTGTATTGAGACCAAAGAAATGATAATTCATTTAGCAAAATATTTATTTCCAGAAACAATTAGTAATACTTTTTCTAGTAGTAAAGAAGCAACCAGAGAAAAAGCAAGGTTTAGGCATTTAAAAGTAAACAGATTAACTGGAGAAACTATTTATTAACAAAATTTTCTTTTTTTTTACTATTTTTCGTTAATCCTCAATAATAATGGTTCATATTAGCTTTGCTAAAAATTATAAAATATCCCTTATCATTTTATTATTATATAAAAAATTACTGATGTTTATGGATTTGAAAGAATTTGAATTAATTTATAAACAAAATCGGTCTGAGATTAAGGATAAAAAGAACATAGAAACTAATTTAAAAGAAATTGTTGGTAAGAATAATATTTCAACAAAAGAAATTGATATCTTGGCATATACTAAGGATACTTCACTTATAGGATTCAATTGGACACTCCAAGGAAAAATTGCAGGATTACCTGATTTTATAACATGGCCAGAAACAAAAGAACAAATATCGGAAATTTTAAAACTAGCCAATAGAGAGAAAATTCCTATAATACCGTATGGAGAAGGATCTGGAGTTGTTGGGGGGGCGATACCTGTTTATGGGGGAATTATTATTGATATGAAAAAATTTAATAAAATTCTTGAAATAAATGATAAAAATTTAACTGTCACAGCTCAAACTGGTATTAATGGAATGAATTTGGAACGTTATTTAAATGCTAGAGGTTATACAACAGGTCATATACCACAATCTCTTTATATTTCTTCGTTAGGGGGATGGATAGCTCATAGAGCTGCAGGACAATTCAGTACCAAATATGGAAAGATAGAAGATATAATTTTAGGAATGGAAGTAATTCTACCTCAAGGAACAATTGTAAAATTTAAAATTATCTCCAGGGCATCAACTGGTCCTCAATTTGATAAGCTATTCATTGGCTGTGAGGGTACACTAGGAATTATTACAAAAGCTACACTCAAAATATGGCCGTATCCTGAAAAAAGAGCATTAATTTCTTATGCGTTTCCTACTTTTGAGGATTCTTTAGAAGCAACTAGACAAATATTAAGGCAACAAATTTACCCTGCTGTTATCCGAATTTATGATGCCGATGAAACATTCAGACATTTTGATCATATAGAAAAAGCTAAGAATAAGGTGATGGTTGTATTTGTGTGTGAGGGGATTGAAAGCCTGGTTAATCTTGAAAAGACAATTACTAAGGATACATGTGAAAAAAATAATGGTATTGAGTGTGGGGAAGCACCAGTAAAACATTGGTTTGAAACGAGATTTAATGTAACTGAAACATCATCAACACCAACGTTTAAGATGGTTTTTGATACTATCGAAATAGCATCTTTATGGGATAACGCGGCTGATATATATCATTCTGTCTTAGAAACAACAAAGAGAATAAAAGGAATAGTAATGATAACTGCACATGTATCTCATTTTTATCCTAATGGTGTAGGATTTTATTTTACTTTTGCTGGATTAGCTCCAAAAGAAAAAACTGATCTTGAATTCTATCAAGAAGTTTGGAATACGGTTATTAAAACGGTAGAAGACTACGGTGGATCATTTGGACACCATCATGGTGTTGGAATCAATAGATCAAAATGGATGAAAACAGAATGGGGAAAATCATTTGATAGTATGAAACAGATAAAAAATTTACTTGATCCTAATAATATTTTAAACCCAGGGAAAATTTATGAAAGGCTTTGGAAAAACGGAGATGAAAAATAAATGAGTGAGATCTTAAAGAAGTATAAATGGATGGGTCCAATCATTGAAAAAATGGATCGAGACACTAAACGAATATTTATGAAAAATTTTCGAATGCGAGATAAGAATTTTTTTCCAGAAGGGGAATATAAAGCTGATATTAAGAACTTAGTGAACTGTATGCTTTGTCCAAATATGTGTAGATTTGATTGTGGTACGCTACAAGCCTCTCTTACTGAAACGATGAGTCCTGCTTATAAAGCTCGAATTGGTTATTACTTAACAATGGGAATAATAGATCCAATGAAAATAGAAAACCAAGATTTTATCGATTTGATGTACAAATGTACTAATGAGGAAAACTGTAAAATCTGGTGCCCTTTTGAATTTTCGGTTGTATCACTCTTAGAGACTATCAGAGAAGATTTAAATGATAAAAATTTAATGCCAGATTACTGTAAACAGCAGATTGATAAGTTGATCAATACCAATACTATAGAAGAGTACAATATATATCGAACATATACTGAAAAAGGAATAGAAAATATAGAAACGGATGGTAATGACGAAGTTTTCTATTATATTGGATGTGAATCAATGAAATTTCCTGAAGTTATAAAAGCAAATATACAAATATTAAAGAAAGCCGGTATAAAATTTTCAACTAATCTAGATAGTAAGATATGTTGTGGAGGTCCAGCATTTAATATTAGAGAAATGGAAATCGCAAATAAGTTTGCTATGAAAAATAAAGAACTTATTGAGGCAACAGGTGCTAAAACCATCATATCAGATTGTCCGGGATGTATATTAACATTATCAAATAGATATGAAAAACTCGGAGTTAAAATTGAAAAACAAATAATCCATATTGTTCAGTTCTTTAAAAGGTTAATTTACGATGGAAAATTAGCTTTTAAAAATAAAATTCCTGAAGAATTTAGAAAAGTAACAATCCATGATCCTTGTCTTATTGCTAGAAATTTAAAAGATACTGAATCAATAAGATATATTCTAAAGAGGATTCCTGATTTGGAAATTTTTGAACCTATTTATAATAAAGACTATGTTCATTGTTGTGGGTGGAGTGGTACTAGCCATTGGGCAGATAGAGACTTAGCTATTAGAGAAGCAAGGAATAGAATTAATGAATTAAAAGATACTGGAGTAAATATTTTCATATCCGCATGTCCTCTCTGTGAATTAGGTCTAGCTTATGGAATTGATGAAAAAGAAAAAGAAAAATATAAGATAATGGATATATCTGAAATGATAATAAGAATTTTATAAAAATAATAGGTATAGTAAAATAAAGGTGTGATGTTATGAGTGATCTGATTTGTGTATTCGACGTTGGAACTACTGGAGCTAGAACGATAATTTTTAATGATAAAGGTGAAGTAATTGCAAAAGAATATGAGGAATATCCTTTTGTGAAGCAACCTGTTGGTATTTCCGAACAAGATCCAATAATATGGTGGAATGCTATAAGAAATACATGTAATAAAGCATTAAAACAGATTAATACTGAAGATGTTATAGGGATTTCAGCAACATTTTTTCGTAGCACAATTACGATTATTGATAAAAAAGGGGAAATATTACATCCTGCTTTAACTTGGATGGATGAACGACAAGAAACTACCGCAATTGAGTGGAAAAGAGAGGTTGATCTTAGAAGATCAATTCCTAAAATACTATGGATTAAGAAAAATAAACCAGAATTATTTAGTAAAGCATATAAAATTCTCCATCCAGATACCTATATCTACTTAAAGTTATGTGATGAATGTGTTACAGATCCTACAAATGGAATTTTTGGGATTTTAAATAAGAATACTCTAAAATGGGATGAGGAATTATCTGAATCATTTGATTTACCAATCGAATTATGGCCAGAAGTGCATACCCCAGGTGAGATCATTGGTGACCTAACGAGTAACGCAGCTGATGATTTAGGTTTTAAAAAAAATATTCCAATAATATTAGGTGGTGGGGATCAACAATGCTCATCATTAGGATTAGGTGTAATCAATCCTGCTCAAGCTAAAGTTACTACGGGGACAGGTACATTTATTGATTATGTAGTTGATAAGCCTATAGAACCTTCGGGAGATTTTCCTATTTTTTCATTACCCTCTGTAATTAAAGGTAAATGGAACATTGAGGGTATAGCTCCAGGGACAGGCACAGCATTAAAATGGTTCGCAGAAAATTTCTCACAATTACAAATTAAGGAAAGTCAAGAAAAAAATATTAATATTTATGATATGTTGACAGAAGAAGCAGCTACCATACAGCCCGGAAGTGAAGGATTGTTATTTTTACCACAATTATGTATCTTCCGAAAAGGAACACTTCATGGTTTAGGTTGGAATCATACTAGGGCTCATATGATACGATCAATAATGGAATCTGCTGCTTTAGCTTCTCAAATGTATCTTCAATTAATTGAAGGAATGGGCGGGAAAAAAACTACTGAATTGCGAGTTGATGGAGGTGCAATGAATAGTGAATTATGGACCCAGATTTTTGCGGATGTTATTTCAAAGCCAATATTAGTTCCAGAAGATAAAGATGGAGCTGCTATGGGTGCAGCAATTTTAGGTTTTTTAGGTTGCAAAAGATATAATACTATTGAAAAAGCTATTGAAATAATGGTTAGATTTCCTACTATTAAAAACTCAATTAAAGATAATCTTAAAATTTATAAAAAATTAAAAAGAATTTTTTTGCCAGTTTTATTAGATATATATAGTAAAAAGAGAGTAACTAAAGATCTTTAGCTACTCTTAGAATTTCTTCTTTTATTTCTAAAAATTAAATATCATTTACAAAAAGAATTCAATAAGATTTAAAATAATAAAATTCTCTTCAAGGAAATCGATATTTCCAATTATTTCTAAATTTAGAAAAGTATTTTTTGAATCTTTTATTTCAAAATATATAGAATACTATAAACCTTTTGCTCATATGCCTTATTTCAAGAACCAAGAGGGTTACAATTTATATTATGAAAACATAAATCCTGATTCAAAAAAGTGCACCATTATTTTACTTCATGGATTCGCTTCATCTGCTTCTTTTTTTAAGGCTCAAATAAGTATTTTGAAAGAAACTTATCGAATTATTGCTTTTGATGCATTAGGGCATGGGAGAAGTGAGCACCCTAAAGAAATCAATCTTACAAAAAATCTAAGACATGATATCATAAGGGATTTAGAAGATCTTCTAAGATTTTTAGATGTAGATGAACAATACGGTATAATAGGGCATTCTCTAGTTGGTGGAATGATTGGTCAGTTATATACAATTAAACATCCAAAAGACATCAAATTTTTAATACTATTAAATTCAGGATATATTATGATAGACAATGTTGTTAGAAATATTTTTTATAATCTACTCCCATATTTTATCAGAATGAATTTTTTGGATGTAGTTGCAAATTCAGTTGAGAAGATGTTAGATAAAACTATTCCTTATATAATTACAGCCCTTTCAAATAATTTAGCAGGAATGAATTTAACAAAAGAAAAATTATATATGCAAATTGAAGATCAAATTTTTAGGATGATCCATGAAATTAAGGAATATGATCCTTCTAGTATAAAATGTCCAACCTTAATAATTGGTGGAAGGCTTGATAATTTTGCACCGGAACAAATGTCCGAAAAGTTGCACCAGATGATTCCACATTCTATATTAGAAATTATTGATATGGCAGGTCATTTTGCTCCAGCTCAAAGAAAAGAGATAGTTAATGAACTAATATGTAATTTTATTAAAAATATTAAGTAATAGAAGATAAATTTCACTAAATATCATTAATATGCCTTATTATGAATGTAAATGATAAATATGAGGATAGATCTACATCAATTTCATTTTTTAAAAAACAAGTGAAAAAGTTTATAGAGGAGCGTAATTGGAGTAAATATCATTCTCCTAAGAATTTGGTTCAAGCAATAAATTGCGAAGCGGGAGAATTATCACAATTGTTACTCTTTAAAGATTATAAAAAAGAGGATATTTGGAGTAATAAGAAACTTCTTTCTGATATATCTGATGAAATTGCGGATGTTTTTATTTATCTTATAAGTTTGATTAATGCTTTGAATTTAGATTTAAGCCAAATTTTTATAAAAAAAATGGAAAAAAATAAAATAAAATATTCAAGTAAAGAATTCAATGATGGAAAATATTATAAAAAATAAAAAATGTAGAATCTAAAATATCAAGTATGAATAAAACGTTATTAGCTCCTTGTGGACTTTATTGTGGTGTATGTTCTATATATATTGCTGATAGAGCTAACAATTCAAAGTTTAAAAGAATACTCCTAGATTGGTCTAAACCCTTTTCTAAAACTATAGATGATATCAAATGTAAAGGATGTTTAGCAAAAAATCAGGAAGATCTTTTTGTATATTGTAAGATTTGTTCTATAAGGGATTGTGTGAAAAGTAAAGGATTTGAGAGTTGTTATCAATGTGAGGATTTCCCTTGCAAATTTATAGATAAGTTTCCCTTCCCTATCGGAAAAAAGGTTATTCTTCGAGCCATCCCTCGATGGAAAGAACTAGGAACTGAAAAATGGGTTGAAGAAGAGAAAAAAAGATATCAATGTCCTGAATGTGGTAACCCATTATTTCGAGGGGCAAAACATTGTAATAAATGTGAAATACCAGTTGATGTAGATTGATCTATTTATTATTTCTTTATTAATAATAAGAATTTTTATGGTTTTTTCCTTTATAATTTCACATGGTTGCTAAGAATATTGATCATATCATAAAGGAGCAATTAAGCTTTACATTAAAGGAAACAAATTTTTCTAATTTGGGAGATTTATATCGAGGAAAAGTAAGAGATAATTATACAAAAGAAGATATCAGAATAATTGTTGCAACTGATCGATTAAGTGCTTTTGATAGGGTAATAACAACAATTCCATTCAAAGGGCAGATGTTAAATCAGCTTTCATCCTTTTGGTTTGAAAAAACAAAAGAAATTGTAAAAAACCATATTATAGATATTCCAGATCCTAATGTTGCTGTAGTCCATCAATGTAAAACTGTCCCAGTTGAGGTTGTTATTAGAGGTTATTTAACTGGAAGTATGTGGCGTGATTATAATAAAGGTAATCCTACTTCAGGTATAATACCTCCGAATGGAATGAAAAAAAATCAGAAATTTGATGACATAATCATAACACCTTCAACAAAAGCAGAATCAGGGCACGATATTTACCTCTCAAAGGAAGAAATTATAAAAAGAGGCATGGTTGATAAAAATATTTATGAAGAGATGGAAGTAGCAGCACTTAAATTATTTAAATTTGGACAAGAGTTTTGTGAAAAAAATGGGCTAATCTTAGTTGATACAAAATATGAATTTGGATTAAAAGAAGGGGAATTAATGGTTATTGATGAAATTCATACTCAAGATTCTTCTCGATTCTGGATTCTCGATTCTTATCAAGAAAGATTTGAAAAAGGACTGAATCCTGAGATATTAGATAAGGAAATTTTTAGAGGATGGCTCATGGAAACTTATCCTGAAATATTTCCTGATATTAAACCAGATGAAGATATTCCCCCTATCTCTGAAGATATTAAAATAGAATTAGCTAAAAGATACATGCAAAGCTATGAGAAAATTACTGGATTAGCGTTTAAAGCAGAAAATTCAGATGTAAAAAATAGGATTTATGAAAATTTAAAGAGGGCCAATTATTTATAGGATTTAAGTAAAATTTAAATAATTACCATAGTATTTTTTCTTAGTATGTTTGATATAATTCTGTTATTTCTTGATGTTATTCTATTTGTTCTTTCTTTTTTATTTGTTATCCTTGACATCAAAAGTTATGAAGGAGAAAAGAAAGAAATCTTAAAGGGGAATTTAATTCCTAAATACAGTCGATATGCTCTTTTATTTGGTCTTTTGGCACTAATTGTTGCTGTATTAAATAGTTTATTCTACATTTAAAGTAATGATCTTTAGAAGGTTTATATTAACTTAAAAATATATAGATTCAGAATTGAGAGATTATCTTATGTTTCTTTAAAATCACTATAACAATGGTAATGCCTAAAGCTGCAATAGTAATCACTAAAATATAGCTCGAAATTATAGGAGAACTATTTTCTAATAGGCCACCATCTATAATAGTCCAATTAAAATTCGTAATGATGAATTGTCTTGCCTTCACGGAATTATTGCTATATTTTGAATAATTTCCAGCATAAAAAGTTACATTATGTTGTAAAGATAAATTAGACCAACCTAGTAATAAATTATCATAATTAGGAGTTGATAATGTAACACCAGAGAACATACCACACATATCTGTTACACGTGAAACATTCCAACTACCAATCGGTTGGTCGAAGGAAGAAGCCTCATAGAACATATATCTCATGTATTCCACACTCGAGACATCCCAGATTGAGAGTGGCTGGTTAAAAGAATAAGCCTCCTAAAACATAGCAATCATGTCTGTCACGCTTGAAACATCCCAATTACCAAGGGGTTGATTAAAAGAAGTAGCTTCATCGAACATCAATCTCATATCTGTTACACCAGAAACATTCCAATTACCAATGGGCTGGTCGAAGGAAGAAGCCTCATAAAACATATACTGCATGTCTGTTACATTCGAGACGTTCCAATCACCAATTGGTTGGTTGAATGAAGAAGCACCATCGAACATTCTATTCATAGTTCTCACGTTTGACACATCCCATCCACCGATGGGTTGGTTGAATGAAGAAACCCAATGGAACATAGAACTCATGTCTGTCACACTTGAGACATTCCAGTTACCAATGGGGTAATTAAATGTAGAAGCATACTGGAACATAGAACTCATGTCTGTTACACACGATACATCCCATCCATTCATGTTACCACTATTACCAAGATTTCCGCATCCCTCAAAAGCTTCAGATAAGTTAGATGTTCCAGTTAAATTCAGATTATCTGTTGCTGTGAGTTCTAAATTATAGCATTGTTTAAAATATCTCCCACTATTTCCTAATTGTAAGCAACCCCATTGCTGAATTTCAAGGAGCTTCAAATAATCTCCCCACCCACTAAAACCCCAACCAATAATCTTTCCTGTTATAGTAATATTATACACACCATAGGATGCATAAGTGTGAGTAACCTCAGCTTGATCCCAGACTGTGATCGTATTATTACTCCCATCACCCCAATCCACCATGAAATTATAATCCCCATTGTATTTCAAGGGTAAACGCACTTGACTATAAGAACTGGAATCACTATTATAATCAGTCCTTTTCGTGTCCCAGACTGAAAGAAACTCATCAGGGGTTTGAGCATTACGTACACTAATCTCGACACGATTAGGTGATTGCTTATTTTCATGAAGTGGAGAAATATAGGTTGAAATGTTTAAGCACACCAAAGAAAATAATAAAATAAGTGTTACAATTAGCTTTACTGATTTATTTTTCATAAGTCTAATCACATCATCGTATTAGTACTAAATTCTGAGAAAATTATAAAATTTTTATCTTAACATTATTTAGAGGTGGAACTATTAAAATATTTTTAGTAAGAAGTTTTAGAAATTTTTTATTATATTACAAAAGCAATAATTAAAAATTTTCTAAATATTTTCCTTTTTAAAAGTCAATTTATAACAACCTATGGTTATTTAATATGTCTCTTAGCATTAATCATTGCTGTACTTAATAGCTTATTTTATGTTTAAAATAATGCCATTTTGAATGACAGATATAATCCTTATAAATTATGTAGGTTATTTGATTTAAAATACTATTTAATATTCTTTTTCTGTAAGAATTTTAATTATAAGTTAGTTATAAATTCATAAATTAAATTGAGGAGAAACAAATCCTTGTCGTTTTTGTCGATAAATATTATTTTTAAGTTAATAAGAATTAATAAAAATATATACAACTTCTTATTAAACAAATGGCGTCCTTAGAATTTGAAGTAGAAATAACTTTAATGAATAAACCTGCTGCTAAAGATCCTGTTGGTGCTACAATCCAAAAAGATCTTTTAGCAAAAAAAGGATATGATATGATTTTCAATGTCCGTTCAGGACAATTTTTAAGAATTAGTCTTAAGGCTGACAATGAAGATAAAGCTAAGGATATTATAGAAAAAATGTGTAATGATCTACGAATTTTTAACCCAGTAACTCAAAATTTAACTATTTTAAAAGTATCAAAATTATGAGTATTAAAATAGCTTTAATCCAACCAAAATAGGGTATCTTCTTCAATATTAAATTATTTTAAAAAATCGAAAATCTAGGATTTTCAGTAGGAAATAAGTTTATTACATTTGACTCAAAAATTTATCTTTATCATTAGCTCTCCAATAACCTTTAGGAGGAAGTGTGATACCCCACTCTTTCCTTAATAAATTAAATGTCCATGTATTAGTTGGATATGAATCTAATATTATATAACGTGATGTCTTGAGCCCTAATTGAGTAAAAAGGTTATCAATCACTTTTACTAGCTTGAATTGTGGATGGTTGTAAACCATGTCTTGAATATCATTTTTATCTAAGCCTAAAATATCAAGCTTTGCCTTTAGAATATCAAGAGATTGCTCTCTAAGATGTGCTACCCTATCTTTTCTACCTAAAGTAGAGACATCTCCTAATTTACAAGCTAATGACATCTCATTAAACAAAAGCACCCCTAGGTTTAAAGAGTAAAAAGAATGTAAAATATGAATTTTCCCACTATCATCTATATATGAGTATGATTCACTTTCTCTAATTATTGGATATTTTATATCTAAAGCATGACGAATTCTTACTAAAAATCGCTTACTAGCAGCACCAATATTATTTGAACCACTTCTCCCATCCCCATCATAATACCCACGTAGAAAAGCTAATAATAACTGTCGAGAAGAAGGCTCTCCAGGAATATCTCGAAATTTCGGAATTTGGGTAAGATGAGATTTTGAGACTTTAAAACCATACATTACTAAAGCGTCAAACATTGGCTTACAACCAAAAACAAATTCATACCCAGGATAAATCTTTCCAGTAGATTCTAATAATTTGTGATGTGGCCTTATCTTACTTGGATCAATTCCAATAGTAGAAGCGAATCTCTCTAAATGTAATTTATCCTTATTGGCTAAATGAATACCTATTTCATATTTACCTCCCCTAGAACTAATCCAACCATCAGCACGTAAAAACCCAAGCCAATAAGCTTTACTAATTGTATTAATTATATCAAAATAATGGCTCTTTAGGTTAGGATTGTGCAATTGATATTGCTCTCTTGTATATTCTTTAAGATTAGGGTTTAATTTCTTGTAACGTTTAGTTAATTTAATAATATTTTGAGCTTTTTCACCGAAATAAGCATTTACTTCTTTTATTAAATGGTTTAATAGATCCTTATTAAAAGTGAAATCAGGAGTGTCATATCTATCAATAAAACCTTTCATAGCAGTTAAATAACCTTTAGATTTCCCCATAAATTTCTTACTAATTATGGTTTCTTTAATTCTACCTTTTGATCTCCCTGTCTGAGTTATCCATTCTTTAGGTGATATTCTTGTAAACACATCCAAAATATCTGATATGTATTTTATAGTAGGATACTGATCTAATCCTTTTTGTTTTTTCGACATTCCTCTAGCATATACCATTATTTATTCTATATTAAAGCCTTATTCAGTAATAATTGAAGTGTCTCTATCTAAGACCCGTAATATCCATAAAATCTCTAAGGAATAATGTACTTGATTTCTTCTATCATTTCAAGGTATCTAATGAGTCTTTAATCTTGATCTGGTCCCCATATCCTTCTATAAACAATCTAGTTTAGCTTTTTTGAATTGAGTGCTCGTAATTGTGTATCTACTGAACTCTTTCTGGTTAATAATTGTTCGATTCTTTCAGAACTTAACTTATGTATTTAAACATTTTTTGAGTTTTCTCAGTTTAGTCAAAACTTCATTTACTTAACATTTTATTTTATAAATTAAATTTTTGTTAATAATCTATTGAATGATTTTCTTCTTAAAGTTAAAGAGTGATCTATTTTTTAAATTTTTCCTGCATTTAATTATTCTAATCCTAAGTCTGGATAGAATCAATAAAAAGTTTTATTTAAAGATTAATAATTTGATAATAATTTATTCTAATAAATTAATTCTTTTTCTCTAAAAATGATAATAGCAATAAAGTTTAGCTCTATAATTTTTCTTTATAGATTGCGATTTCTTCTATTTTAATTAATAATTTTCCTTTAATAGGAATTTATTTACTTTAATAAGAATTATTTCTAGTGTAATTTTATATTTAATATTTGAAATAGAAGTAAATTTTCATTTTGAGATTTTAAGTGATTATAATGAATCCTCGAATTGCAGTCATTATGTTTCCCGGTGCTAATTGTGATTTAGATGCTATTCACGTTCTAAATAATGTTATTAAGGTTAAAACAGATTTAGTATGGCATAATCACTTCAAAGAAGAGAAATATGATGGAGTAATATTACCCGGTGGATTCGCGTTTGGAGATTATTTGAGAGCAGGAATTATTGCTGCTCATAGTCCAGCAATTGAAGAAGCAAAAATAATGCTAAAAGATGGAAGACCCGTAGTTGGAATCTGTAATGGATTTCAAGTTTTAACAGAAGCTCAGTTTCTTCCAGGTGCATTATTACAGAACGATTCACTCAAATTTGCTTGTAAATGGGTAAATCTTAAAGTTGAGAATAATAATACAGCATGTACAAATAAGATGAATTTAGGAGATGTGCTTGCAATACCTATAGCTCATGGAGAAGGACGTTATTATACTGATAATTTGAAAGAATTAGAGGAAAATAACCAAATTGTATTTAGATATTCTACTGAAGAAGGAGAATTAATGGAAAAAGCAAATCCAAATGGTTCATTAGAAAACATTGCAGGTGTCTGTAATTTAGAACAAAATTGTGTTGGATTAATGCCTCATCCAGAACGTGCATCAGAAGAGATTTTAAGCCCAAAAGGAACAATACATGGTCAATTGTTTTTTAAATCCATGATTGAATTTATTAAACGGAGGTTATATTAATGACAAAAGTAGTTCTTAACGGAGAAGAGGTAGATATAGAATTAACAAAGGGTGAATTTCAAAAGGTTAAAGAATTACTAAACAGGGATCCAAATTTCACTGAAGCGGGAATGTTTTCTGTAATGTGGTCTGAACATTGTTCTTACAAATCATCACGCCCAAAACTGAAATTGTTTGAGGATGCTGAGAAGAATTATGATTATGTATTGGCAGGTCCTGGACAAGATGCAGGTGTAATCGATATTGGAGATGGTTTTGCATTGGCTTTCAGAATTGAATCTCACAATCATCCATCAGCTATAGAACCTTATCATGGAGCAGCAACAGGAATTGGTGGTATTATAAGAGATATTCTCTGTATGGGTGTGCGTCCAATTGCATTATTAGATCCTTTAAGATTTGGTCCCTTAAAGAAAAATCCGCATTCTCAATGGTTATTTAAATATGTAGTAAAAGGTATTGGTGATTATGGTAATTGTACAGGAATTCCTACTATAGGTGGTGAAGTTGAGTTTGATGAGAGTTTTGAGAGTAATTGTTTAGTTAATGTTGCATGTATAGGTTTAGGAACAATCGAAGATTTTAAACATGCTCCAAGTAGAGCATATAATCCAGGTGATTATGTTATATTAATGGGAGGATCTACAGGTAGAGATGGCATTCATGGGGTTACATTCGCATCTCGTACTTTAACAGAGATGTCTGAAGCGGACAGACCTGCAGTTCAAATAGGTGATCCCTTTACTAAGAAATTGATTATAGAAGCCACATTAGAAGCAGTAAAGACAGGATTCGTAAGAGGGTTAAAGGATCTTGGTGGTGGGGGGCTAACTTGTGCTACAAGTGAATTAACGGGAGATGGAGATACGGGAGGAAATATTGATTTAAGAAAGGTTTTTACGAGAGAACCTGGAATGAACTCTTATGAAATATTGCTCTCAGAATCACAGGAACGAATGGCATTCATTGTTAAACCAGAAGGATTAGAAACTGTTCTTGATGTTTTTAGAAAGTATGAAATGGTTTTTGCTGTTATTGGGAAAACTGATGATTCCAAGATTCTTAAAGTATTTGATGGGAATAAAATAGTGGTAAATATACCTGCTAAAGCTCTTTCAGAATCACCAACTTTTAAAAGAGAAGAAAAACGACCATTTTATTTGGATGGATTAATATCTCAAAAAACACCAGAACCAAAAATTGGTTTAGATGAAACTATCTATAAGTTAATTGCTTCAGAAAACATTTGTAGTAAAGAATGGATTTATCGACAATATGATCATGAAGTTGGTGTTAGATCAGTTGTAAAATGTGGAGAGGGTGATTCAGGAGTACTTAGAATTATCGGTACAAATAAATTTATAGCAGCCAGTACAGGTGTTAATTCAAAACATTGTTTTTTAGATCCTTTTAATGGGGTTAAAGGTGGATTAGTTGAAGAATGCGGAAATATAATCGCAAATGGAGGCAAACCAATGGCGATGGTAAATTGCTGCAATTTTGGAAATCCAGAAATACCAGAATCATTTTGGTATTTTTCTAAAGCCGTTGATGGAATGAATGAATTTTGTAGAATTATGAGAATTCCTATAGTTGGTGGAAATGTATCATTTTATAATGAGGATGAGGTTAAAAAAACTGCGATTAAAGCGACACCCATGATAATGGTTGTTGGTCTTATTGAAGGTCAAGAGAATATTATAACGCTTCCATTTAAGGAACCTGGAAATCATATCCTTTTAATAGGTGATACTAAAGCAGAATTAGGTGGATCAGAATATCATTCTGTAATTTATGGTCTTGAAGGTGGTATTCCACCAAAAGTGGAGGAGGTAAAAATCAAAGAGATTTGGGATTTTCTATTTGAACTATATAGAAACGGAATGATTAAAGCTAATCATGATGTAAATAAAGGAGGTTTTATGATTACTATAGCAGAAATGTGTTTTAAGAATAAATTGGGAGTAGAACTAGATCTTAAAAATTGTTTTGATGATCAGCTAAGAGATGATGAATTTCTTTTTAGTGAATCTTATGGAAGATTTATTATTGAGACAGAACCAAATGATTATGATAAAATTCTGAAATTAGCTGATAAACATAATGTCAACATTAAAAAGATAGGAGTATTAAACTCTACTTCTAAATTAATAATTAAAGGTTTAAGAACAAAAGATATAAATCTGGATATTCAAAAACTTAGAGAAAATTTTGAGTCTACAATTCCAAACTTAATGGAAATTTGAGTATGATTTAAAAAGGGAAAAAAATATAGAAATATATT
>JBHLQA010000010.1:0-19313 GCA_048885285.1 Candidatus Odinarchaeota archaeon | reverse complement strand
TTTTTC
This sequence comes from Candidatus Odinarchaeota archaeon, assembly GCA_048885285.1. Lineage (GTDB taxonomy): Archaea > Asgardarchaeota > Lokiarchaeia > Sigyniarchaeales > SOKP01 > Loki-b32. Next base: position 19,307 of record JBHLQA010000010.1, on the reverse strand, counting down.
TGTGTATCATGCCCTTGGTTGACTTGCAAAAGTCCCCATTTCCTTGATTTAATCTGTTTTGCTGAATATTTGTTATTCTGCTATTACCATTCCTTTCTGTTTTATATGTAATAATATGGTCTTCTTTAATTTCTTTATTGTCACTTACACCTATGAGAATTTTTCCCCCTTCTTTTGAAGTTAAAAACCCACATATTGCGCTTGTAGTTTTATTTATTATACTTCTATCAATTTGGTTTTTATAATGGTTCCATCTAAATGATTCTTTAAATTCTATATTCTGATTTTCATGATTATCAATGAGTTCATCTAATTTATAATTATTTCTAAGACTCATATATATTCGCTCTCAATTAGTTATGGAATTATAATAATTATATCTAAGGACATATTTTATATAAATGGATTGTCTGTAAAATCCTATTTCTATATTATTCTTTTTTATTGAATATTAATTTTGCTCATAGATGATAGATTAGAAAAAATCTATGATATCTTTAATTTAGATCCTCAAAATCCAAAGAATAATTTATTCATTATCATAATTTTATTTAGTTCAGAAAATTGTAAAATTAGTTTAACTTTATTTTTTAATAATTAAATTTTAATTAAATTTGGAAATAGTTTAAACTGGAAATATTACTTTACTAAAGATTTTTAAATATGCGTCGATATACATATGGACCATTTCAATCAAGACGTCTAGGTCTCTCGTTAGGAGTGAATGTTTTAACTAATTATAAATTATGTACCTTTAATTGTGTTTACTGCGAGATCGGTAAAACTGTAAAACAAAATCTCGTTTCACCTCATTTTCGGATAAAATTACCACCATCATCAAATTTCAGGAAAGAATTATTCTCTATTTTAAGATATGTACCACATTTAGACTCAATCACATTTGGTTACAATGGGGAACCGACTCTGAATGAAAATCTAATAGATTTTTTTAATATTGCCAAAGAAGTAAGAAGTAAGTTAAAGTGGATAAAAGAATATCCGAAACTTACATTATTTACAAATTCTAGTACACTCCATTTTGGAGAAATAAGGGAAAGAGTCAAAAAATTTGAATTAATTTTGGCGAAATTGGACGCAGGTAATCAAAATAATTTGATTCGAACAAATCGTCCAAATCCAGAAACACCCAACTTTAATACAATTGTAGATTCTTTAATAAACCTAAGACTAGAGATGCCAGAAAAGAACAAATTAGCACTCCAAATCTTAATCTATAATTCATATAGAGATGATTTTCTCTCGAATAATACTTCAGAAAACATATCTAAAATGGCTCAAGTAATAAAAAGAATAAAACCTAATCTTGTTCAAATATATTCAACTGCAAGGATTCCAGCAGAATATTTTGTTTTCTCAATAGACGATGAAAGAAAAAGGGAAATTGCGCAAATCTTTAAAGATATAATCAATAATGATAATATTGAAATAAAAATTTATTAAATCATAGAAAAACTATTAATTCTATAAAAATATGTTAATATAATCTAATACTATGTTTTATTTAGAGTTTTAGGAAAAAACAGAAATTATGAATGTGAGAGGAGAATGGATGAAAAATTCATCGCGGGTGTGGATATTGGAGGGACTTGGGTTCGAGTTGCTATTTGTTCTGTAGATTTAGATGAAAAGAATATTAAAAAAAAAAGGATACCAACATTAAAGGAAAATAAATATTCAATTGCTAATTCAGTATGTCAAATTTTATTAGAGTTACTATCTGAAAACAATATTTTTAAAGAAGCTATTTTGGGAATAGGAATTTCTACAGCAGGGCCTTTAAATATAGAAAAAGGAGAGGTTTTTAATAGCCCCAATCTTGGATTTAGAGAAATTCCCCTAAAAGAGCCTATTCGAGAAAAATTTCCTGAAACTCCGATATATTTTATAAATGATTGCAATGGTGGCGTTTTGGGAATTCATTTCTTTGAGGCTGAAGATGATGAGAAAGAAAATTTAGTCTATATAAGCCTATCAAGTGGTATTGGAGGAGGTGTAATTTGTAATGGACATTTATTATTAGGAAAAGAAGGTAATGCGGCAGAAATAGGGCATACTATTGTTAACCCAAAAAGTAAAGTTAAATGTAATTGTGGAGCATTTGGATGCTGGGAAGCATTTAGTTCCGGAACAGGTATAAGAAATAGGGCTATAGAGGCATTGCAAGAAAAAAGAAATAATTCACCAGTATTAATAGCTATTTTAGGAATAAATATTTCAAAGATAACAGCTAAAGAAGTTTTTCAGGCAGCAAGAGAAGGGGATGAATTATCTATAAAGTTAGTAAATGATTGTGTTTTTTTTACTATAACTGGAGTTGGAATAGTAAATAATTTTTATGATAGTACGTCAATATATTTTGGCGGTGCGATGATGAATGATAAAGAACAAATAATTCCTCACGTAATTAAGCAGTTTGAGAAGGATCCTATCAAATTTACGGCAAATCATCCACCAAAGATTAAAGTAACAAAATATATAGATGAAATTGGGTTAAGGGGTGCTTTAACACTCGTTAAATACAAAATTGAAAATAATAAATTAATCTCATAAAAAAGAACTAAGATGGAAGATAGTAATCTAATTGTCACATTAAGTGGAATTAGAGGGATTGTAAGTAAAGATTGTAATTTCAAAATTATAAAAAAAATAGCAATTGCTTATGGGTTATGGTTTAAGAATGATGAAAAGAGAATTATCATAGGTAGAGATACAAGACCTAGTAGCATGCATATTGAACAGGCATTAATCGAAGGATTAGTAAGTACGGGTTTTAAAATATTAAATCTTGGAATATGTCCAAAACCAGTAATTATCTATACTAAAAATAAATTAGATATTCCAGGGGGAATCATTATTACAGGATCTCATAATCCACAAGAATGGAATGGATTGAAATTATTATCTACAAAGACTTTTTTAGACAATAAGGATTTAGAGATAATCGCAAATCATGTGAATAATGTGGATTTAAATTCTTATAAAATTGATTTCCAAGAACTAAAAAAAAATGTAGTAAATCTTAATCCAATTCCAGAATATATTCAAGAATTATATCATCATATTGATTTTAAAGAAGTAAAAAGAAATAATAATCTCCGTGTAGTTATAGACACTGGTGCTGGAGCAGGCAAGTTTGTAACACCCCAAATATTAGGTGATTTAGGTTGTGATACAAAACTCATTAACAATGAATTACTTATAAATAAGACCTTTCCACGAGAAATTGACCCCATAAAAGAAAATCTCACAGATATAATGATGGAAGTTTGGCAAGGTAACTATGATATTGGATTTGCTCACGATTCGGCTGCTGATAGATTAGTTATCATAGGTGAAAATGGAGAATGGTATCCAGAAGATATTGGATTAGCATTAATAACAGAATATTATTTAAAAAAACAAGAATCGTTAAAGCAAGAAATATATTTTGTAACAAATTTAGCATCATCGTTAAGATTTGATGCAATAGCGGAAAAATATAATGCCCATGTTATCAGAACACCTATAGGAGAGAAATTTTTAACACATGAAATGGATAAATTAATCTCAGGTTCTTCTAAGAATAAATTGGTTTTTGGTGGAGAAGGCTCATGTGGAGGTGTTATGTACCCGAATTTCAATAATACGAGAGACGGTATTTTTGCAGCAGCAAAATTAGTAGAGATTTTAGTTGAAACAGGAGAAAAAGTTTCTAAACTAGTAGCAAAATTACCTAAATACTATTCACATCGAATTAATGTAGATATTAAAAATGTAAATATAGAGAATATTATCAAAAAATTAAAGACAGAATTGATAACTGAAGGAGAAGAAGTCGAAAAAATTAATAATGATCTTAGATTTGGTCAAGGGAAGGAGTGGTTTGTTCTCATTCATCCATCAACTACAGAGCCTGTAATTAGAATTATAAGCGAAGCAAAAAGGAAATCTCTAGTTAGAATTTATTGTGAAGCAACTGCTGAACTTGTGAAATTGATAATTGGCTAAAACATATATTCTAAGAGTTCTATCCCATTGTTTTCCCATCTCTTCTTATTTTTTTAAATAAAATAAAGGATCTACCATTAAATTTAAATATTTTTGTACAATATAGTTTTATTAAACAAATTTGTTGATTGTATCATGGTAATTAAAGAAAATAATTGGATTGGAACTCATCAAGGAGATAAGGTAGTTCAAAATCCGTTTTATATTAAAATCATTACTATGATAATGATGCATTATGGTTTTAAAACATGTAATATCAAACCATTATCATCATAAAACATAATAATCAACGATACAATTATACTTTTCTCGTCTTTTGTTATTCGCGATTACTCTCTTATTTTCTAGATTTATTTTAATACTTCTCATCCTTGAACTCATGGTGTAATACATTTCATCCAATCAGTAAATTCTCTATATATAAAATACCAAATATGTTTTTTTAAAGAAAGAAAAAATATCTTAAAATAATTAATTATGGTGTAAAATATGTCAGAATTGAAGGAATATAACCAAGAAGAGTTAGTAGAATCTTCTTTAGAGTTAAATAGTAGAGAAAATTCGGTTAGGTCAAATAAGTGGAAAAATAATATATGGAAATTATATTTAATTCACTTTATAGAAGGTTTTCATTTGATTTCAGGAATATTAATACCATTTTTCTTAACATGGGGAAAGTTAACCTTTGTTGATGTAATGATTTTGCAAAGTTACTTTACAGTTATGATATTGGTATTCGAAATTCCTTGTGGAGCAATAGCGGACTGCATAAGTCGAAAGTTTTCTTTGTTGTTAGGTGCTTTATCAATCGCATTTGCAGCATTAATATACGGAAGTTATCCAAATATATTTATTTTTGCTATTGGAGAAACTCTATGGGCTTTTGGTACAGCTTTAACATCCGGTACAGATCAAGCATTCATCTATGATACATTAAGAAAACTTGGAAGAGAAGATAATGTTTCAAAGGTAATGGGGAGAAATAGGAGTTTTCAGTTGTTTGGTATTGGAATTTCAGCACCCATTGGTTCCATTATTGGTACTTATTATTCATTGAATATAGTGATGAGTCTTATATTCGTACCATTTATCATAGCAACCTTAATCTCATTAACATTGAAAGAACCAAATCATGACTTAGAGAAGAGGAACCAGGAAAATTATTTCTCTGTTATAAAATCGGGATTTACGGAACTCACAAGAAATAAAGTTTTAATAATATTAGCATTAGAAATGGTAATTACCGAATCTTTAGTGTTCTTTTTGATTTGGACTTATCAAATTTATCTTGAAGCATTAACAGTTCAATTGTTTTTTTTTGGATTTGTAAGTAGCTCAATGACGATTATCCAAATACTATTTAACAATGTAGTTACAAGTCTGGAAAAAAGAATAAAAAATAAGAAAATGTTTTTACAGGTATATACGATAATTCCAGGAGTTGGATTTATTCTAATGTCAGTGATCTATTTCATTCCGGTGAGTATTTCTTTAATTCTTATTGTGATCGGATTTGGTTTTACTCGTAGTCTGATATTCGTCAAAGGAATAAATAAACAAATTGAAACAGAGAACAGAGCAACTGTTATAAGTACTATAAATATGATAGCAAGTCTCATAAGAGCGATTCTCTACCCATTTGTCGGATTTTTTGTTATGTGGAATTTGAATCTAACATTTATATTATTAGGGGTAATAATAATCATATGTGCTTTATTATCGAGAATAAAAAATGAATATTTATAATTTAATCTTCTTTTATTTTTTGAATTGCAATTTATGGAAAAGTGGTGAAAGTGTCAAAATTTAACCAAGCATTAAAGCAATATTGGGATAAGAAAAGTAAATTAGAGTCAACTAGAGAAAAACAAAATCCAATTAAGCAAGTACATACAGATCTTTTATGGAGAGAAATAAATAGATGTATAACAAATAGACAAAAGTTGGAGATTTTGGATGTTGGAGCTGGCACTGGTCGTTTTTCAATCCCGATTGCTCAGAGAGGGCATAGTGTAACACATTTAGATATCTCCAAAGAAATGATTGAGATTACTAAAGAAATTGCAAATAAAAAAGATCTACAAAATATGATTTTTGTTCAACAAGATCTTTGTAAAGGTCTTCAATATAAAGAAAATACATTTGATCTTGTTTTATGTCTAGATTCTCCTCTTTCTTACTGCTATAAAAATTATGAAAATGTTATTAAAGATCTTATTAGGGTATCAAAATCTAAAATAATAGTGTGTGTATCCAATAGATATGGAATTATTACAGAGGGAGGAACAGACTTTGATTTATATCATTTTGGAAAGCTAAAAACAGTAAAAGAAGTCTTTGAAACAGGAAATCTAATTGTAAAAGATCAATTAAGAAAACTTCAACCTTTATTAATGCCAAGTTGGCATGGGTTTACTCCAGAAGAATTAGAAAGATTGTTAGAAAAAAATAGTTGTATTATAGAAAGGATTTCTGCTCCAGGCACGTTAGCTAGGTTTATAAAAACTAAACTTTTAACTAAGTTGTTCAAAGATAAAGCAAACTATAAAGATTTTTTGGATTTTGAGGAAAAATTTGATTCCATTAATTCTATCTTAGGTATAGGGGCAATAGGGGCAGGAGGATTACTTGTAACAGCTGAAAAAATAATATAATTCTAAAGTTTAAAATATGGATTAACTAAACTTATTTAAAATTTTTTCAGCTAAATCTTTTCTTACTACTTCTGATAATTCTTCTAAAGAAGCTTTTTTTATCTTATCTACACTTCCAAAATGATTCAATAATTTATTTCTAATAACTGGTCCAATACCTTCAATATCATCTAGTATTGAGCCTGTTATACGTTTTTTTCTTTGCTTTTTCTGAAGTCTAATTGCAAATCTATGAGATTCATCTCTAATTCTTTGAAATAATTTTAAAACCGATGAGTTTTTTGGTAATACAATAGGATTTTTCTCATTTGGTAAAAATATTTCTTCATATTTTTTAGCTAATCCAATAATTGGGATATTGAGACCTAATTCTTTTAGAATTGAAATTCCTCCATTTAATTGTCCTTTTCCCCCATCCAGTAATATTAAATCTGGTAATTCTAGATTTCTATCTAAGAGCATATTGTATCTTCTTCTTAAAACTTCTTTCATCATCGCTACATCATTAGGGGTAGATTTTGAACGAATTTTAAAATGTCGATAATACTTATTATAAGGTTTTCCATTAAGAAAGTAAACCATAGAGCCTGTAGCATCTTGACCTTCAATATTTGAGATATCAAATCCTTCAATAATTCTTGGTATTTTAGGTAAATCCAAAATTTCTTTTATTTCTTCAAGAATTTTCGCTCGAAATTCTTTATCTTCTAATTTGATCTGTTCCATTTGTATTTGCTGTTCAACAATTACTTTTGCATTTTTATTTGCTATTCGCTGTAAACTTGCTTCATTTTCGTTTATTAGAGTTCTGATTTGTATATCTTCTTTAATATCTTCCAAGAAAGCCGATAAAAATATTAATTGATTATTTGTATCAGGAATTACAATAATATCAGGTAATTTTGATTTGAAATTTTGATAATATTGTTCTAATATTGAATTTATAATTTCTTTTTTTTGAATTAATTTTTCCCGTAAATCAAAAGTAAATGAACTTCTATTGAGAATTTTGCCTTCTCTAATATGAATAATAACTAGTGCCATGTAATTTTCAGTACTATAAAAACCAATGATATCCTTATTATCTTCATGATTCATTATAACATGTTGTCGATCAGTAGCATGATTTATATCCTCTAATTTGTCTCTCCAAAAAGCTGCTGATTCAAAATCTTGGTTTTTAGAGGCGTAAAGCATCTTTTCTGAAATATGATTTTTTAATTCATCAGTTTCTCCTCTTAGAAATAATTCAATCTTCTTAATATTATCAATATATTCTTCTTTAGTAATTGCCGAAATACATGGTCCAGGACATAATTTTAATTGATAGTACAAACAAGCTCTCTTTTTTTTTTTGAGGGGTTTTTTACATGAGCAATAGGGAAAAATTTTTCTTAAATCTCTTAGTATTCTGATAATTTCTTTTTTATCTGTATAAGGTCCTAAAAATATGTTATCTTGAGAATACTTTTCAGGATTTCTAAGTACACGAATCCTTGGAAAATCTTCAGAGTAGAAAAATGCCACCCAAGGATATGTTTTGGAATCCCTCATGATTACGTTGAATCGAGGGTGATGTTTTTTAATTTGGATATTTTCTAAAATTAATGCTTCTTTCTCATTTTCGGTTATAATATATTCAATAGAGTGTATTAGTTTTACCAGTTCATTTATTTTTTCTTCATAAAAGGGATCTGAATAACTCGATTTTAAGAAATATTGATTGACTCTCTTCTTGAGATTTATTGCTTTTCCTACATAGATAATTGAACCCTTCTTATCAGAAAACAAATAAACTCCTGGTTCATTTGGTAGCGTTTTTCGTAGTAAATCTAAATCCTTCATAAATATAAAATTTAATGAGAATTGTAATATGATAATTTAAACAATTTTTTATTTTTATTTTATAAAAAATCAAAGAGAGTAAATGTTATTTACTATTATTAAATATTAGAAAATATCTGAATTCCTAATATATAAAAAAATATGGATGATTATGGTAAATATTAGAATTTGTCCAAAATGCAAAAAGCCAACGTTAAAGATCGCCACAAATGTTAGTGGATGGTTAGCTCCAGATTTATATGAATGCAAAGATAAAAAGTGCGGTTATATCGGTCGATTTTTTGTTGAAGTTGATTCTGAGGATTATGAATTAGACAAAGAGGAAATCTCAGAAGAATAATTCAGTTGATTAAATATTAGAATTTAGAAAAAATCATATACTTTATTTATAAAAAAGAATCGGATAAGTCAAATTATTATGAAAGTTTTATTAGAAGATGCCCAAAAGATTAAATGCTTAGAGATTCAGGGAGCTAGTAATGTTGCTATAAGTGCTATTGAATTTTTAAGTAATTATGCAAAAAGAATAAAATGTGATAATATTGAGACTTGTTTTAAAAAGTTATACGAAGCACAAGATATTTTGATGAACACAAGACCAACTGAACCTGCTATGAAAAATGGTTTGAAGTTTATAATGAATAAGATAGAACAAGAAAAAGATAGTATAATATATGAATACATCTCTGATATTATAGATAAATACAAGAATGTTTATTCTGATATGCTTCAAAATTCGAAAAAAAAAATTGCTGAAATAGGTTCTAGACGTATTCCATCGTCGAGTCAAAAATTTAATGTAATGACTCACTGTCATTCTAGTTTAGTAACTGGCATTCTCTTAGAAGCAAAAAAACAAGATAAAAATTTTAAAGTAATTAATACCGAAACTCAACCTCGATTACAAGGGAGAAAAACTGCAAAAAATTTGTTAGAAGCAGGTATTGAAGTGATTCATGTTGTTGATAGTGCTATGAGATGGGCTGTGAGACACTATCAAGTTGATCTAATTCTCATTGGTGCAGATAGTATCACTTCTGAAGGAACTATTATTAACAAAATTGGATCACGATTATTAGCATTAGTTGCACATGAAGAACATGTTCCTTTTTATGTTGCATCTCCTCTATTAAAATATAACCCTGAAACCAATCTAGGGATATTAGAAACTATTGAAATGAGAGATCCTCAAGAAATATGGAAAGATCCCCCTGAGGGAATCAAAATATTAAACCCAGCCTTTGAAACAGTAAGTAGAAGATATATTGATGGTCTAATCACTGAAGCAGGTATTTTTGCTTCGAGTCATGTACCAAATTATTTTGCACAAAAATACCCAGAAATGATTTAACCACCATTAGACTATCTATTTCCCCATTTTTCAATTGCTCTCATCAATTCATTATTTTTTAATGCATAATCTCTTAATGTTGAACTACTTTGAACAGCTTCAATTGCTTGTCTAATAGCCTTCGCACCCGCTCTTGTTCCATCTGGATGGCCATGACACCCACCTCCAAACTGAAAAACCATGTCTTTTCCTAATAATTCAATCAATTCAGGAATGTGAAGCGGGCTTAAACCACCAGAAGCCACAGGTAAAGTTGATTTAATATCGCCCCAGTCTTGATAAAGTTTAGTAATATTATTGTCAATAATCTTTTGTGTATTGAGTATTTCATTACACTCTAATACTTCCTTTTTTCCGCCTTCCATTTTTCCGATAATAGTTCCAGTGTGAAGTTGATCCATACCAATTAATCTCATTATTTTAGATAAGGCTAACATGGTTATTCCATGCTTCTTATTACGTGTTAAAGCAGCATGCATAGCTCTATGAGCATGAATAACTATATTTTTATCATCTAAATAATCCCTAATTTCTTGTAAAGCCGAAAATCCTATAGTTAGAATGTCAACCATAACATACTCTCCACCATTTTCTATAACGAAATCTGCACGTTTTTTCATAATATTTAGAGGTGCTGTTATGTTTGGCATATAAAACTTCCTTTCTCCAGTTTGATTTTCTGTTTTATCTCTAAGTTTAAAAGTTACTTTAATTCTTTTCTCAAATTTGTTAAAAGACATGCTAGTAAGATTTTCATCGTCTTTTACGATATCTAATCCACCAATCCAAGCTTCACCACATACTTTTGCATGTTCAATCTCATTTAATCCGACTTTAGGTTTAACAATTGTACCGAGAAGAGGTCTATCTTTCACACCTGTTAAAGTTCTTATACCTTTAATTCCAAACTTTGGACCCTTAAATGATTTGATTATCTCTCTAGGAAAACTTATATCCAATAATCTTAATGATTTTAATACTTTCATTCCATAAATATTTCCAGCAATCGCACTGAGAATTTGAGGAATATTATTTATCTCAAAAAGATCTTTTGTATAAGCAATTTTTATGATATTTTTTTTATGATTAATATGAAATATTGATGGTTTAAGCTTTCTAGCGATATCTGCTGATAAAGTGGCTATTTCAGTCCATGTACCTATTGAACTTTCTTTAGCGATTTCTTCAGAAGCATGTTCTAAACTTTTACATTCTGGTGAAATCTCTACATAATACATTGCAACTAGATCATTTTCGTTTGGTTTATAGTCCAAATTTATGTAATCAATCAAAATTACTCACTAATTATCCTAAGAATTATAAATTATTAAATAATAAAGAGGAGTTTTATTAAAAGAAATTCTAATAATGAATAATAATATTAAAATCATAAAAAATTAATAATATTTTTAATTATTCTATAGTGTGATGATACTATGAGTGAAGTAAAATCTACTGTTATTAATGTTAAGGATTTAAGTTTTAAGAGTGAAGAACATGTTCTTGACTTAATTAGATTCTTGTCAGAAGTATTGCCCCAGATAACACTTAAAAGAAATGGGAATGATGTTGATGTTGAAATGCCGATTAAACTATCGAAAAGAGCTTTAAGACTTAGGATTAAAAAATTTTTATACAAAAAAGGATTGTCTAATGATTTTAGACCTATTTCTTATAAAACTACTGATGCAGAAGGTTATACTATAAAAGAAAAGAAAACTATTGAATTAAGTTATTATTAATACTTTTTCTCTCTCGAAAATAGTTATATAATTTAAAAAATTTATTTAAACGTGTCATTTGAAAAATTTAGTTTTAATTTTTCTATTAAATCTATAGATGACTTATTATGTTGCTTAAGTTTGGCAAGTTTATTAGAATTAGCAGGGTGGCCTAAACCAGGAAACGTACACCGTACTAAAAATTTCAAAAAAACCAGATTTGAACATTTTTTAGCAGGAATTATGGGAATTCAACCAGTTTTTAAAGAATTTTGTGAAAAAATCTATCAACTTCCATTCAGAAAAAAAAATGACTATTCTAAAATAGAAATAGGTCATTTTTATAAGAGAGCAGCTGAAGAGATGATGAAATGGCAAAAGGGGGGGAATGTATTATTAGGTCATATATTAATTTTAGCGCCTCTGGCAGCCGCAGCTACAATTTGTCTTAAAACAGGAAAAAATACAATCAATGAGTTGAAACAATACTTAGAGAAAGTTATTGATAATTCTTCTGTAAATGATACGATAAAATTATATGAAGCTATTCGGTTATCAAATCCAGGAGGTTTAGGAACTATCGAAAAATATGATATCAACAATGAAAATTCTGTTGATGACATTATAAATGATAAGATAGATTTAAAAAAAATATTTGAACATTCTAAAGAATATGACTTAATTAGCTTAGAATATTCTAATAACTTTAATATTATTTTAAATGAAGGTTTACCATATTTTTTTAACTTATTTAATCAATGTGAAGACATAAACATTACTACAGTTAATACCTATTTAAAATTATTATCAAAATATCCAGATACGTTAGTCATAAGAAAATCGGGATTAGATTCGGCTTTGTATATCTCCAAAATAGCGTCAGAAATATTAGAGTATGGCGGTATATCATCTAAGAAGGGCTTAAAATTGACATTAGATTTAGATAAAGAGCTCCAAGAAAAAGGGGGAAAATTAAACCCTGGTACAACAGCAGATCTCATTTCAGGAGTAATTTTTTGCGCCTTACTTTTTGGGCTAATATTTTAAATAAAAAAAGATATTTGGTAGAAATTATTTATTCTTTTTATAAGATAAAAATTAAAAATTATTGTTAGTGTCTATTATATAATGGAATTCTGTGATGAATGTGGGGGTATGATGCTACCTTCAAAGGTAAATGGAGAAAAGGTGTTTAAATGTAAGTGTGGAGCAACTAAGTCTTTTACAGAAGAAAAGTCTGAATCATATAAATTAACTACTAAAATTGAACATTCAGTACGAGAAGAAGTTACAAATCTTACTGAAGTTATGGAATGGAAGGAAAAAAATTTAAGAAGTACAATTAAAGATTTTAAATGTCCACGATGTGGATATACAAAAGCACATTTGGAAACCAGACAAACGCGCAGAGCTGATGAAGGAATGACAACTTAGAATATCTCATTTTAAGTCATAAATCACTTCATCACCTGCTTGAAATGTGGTAAAATGAAAAAAATTGGTAGTTAACTTCAAAACTTACATAAAAACCTTTATAATATTTAAGCATGTCAATCTGAAGAAGGGATATGAACTAGACAATTTTTTTATTTTAACTACTAAAATTCACAAGTTTGGAGTGTACTCTGAATCTAATATATAAGCCTTAAATAAATATTCATATTAATATATCATAAGACAGGATTTTACAGTTAAGTTAAATAATATAAAGAGGGCTAACATGAAGAGAAGGATTTTAATATTAGTGGGAATTTTATTTTTAGCTGATTTTATATTTGAATTACCTTCTACAAGAGGTATCACTAGAGATCAAACAATTTCAACTATCACTGAAAAAGACACTTATGTAAATTCTTATGATCCTACCTCTAATTTTGGAGGTCAAGATTACGCCTTAAGTGGATTTTATTATACTGGAGATATTTTAGAAGCATATTTCTTCTTTAATTTTTCTGATAAACCAACAAATTATTCAAAAGCAGAAATATCGTTAGATTTTTGGAGTGTTTCAGTGACAATGAACATAACAGTTTGCTTAATTGAAGAGGATTGGGATGAATATACAATGACTTGGTTGACTGGTAAACCAACAAAAGGAAATGAGGTTATTTCTTCAATTATTACTGGGGATGTTATTTATAAATTTGATGTTACTAATTTTATTACAGGAAAAAATAATATCTCTATATGTGTTTATATTACATTTGATAACTATGTTGATGATTATTTCTATATTACCTCAAGGGAAGGATTTTCATCATATTCACCAGAAGACGCTCCTCAATTAATTTGGACATATCCAGAGAATGCTGAAATTACTGTAACAAGTCCTAGTTCATCTGATATATGGCAGGAAATTGAATTTTATACTATCAGATGGGTATCTCAAGGCTTAATTGAAAATGTGATAATTCAATTATATAAAGGAAGTACCTTTGTGGAGGATATAACATATACTTCTACTGCTAATGATGGGGAATATGAATTTTATGTTTCAAGTTCAGAAAATTATGAAGGCACGGATTATAGAATAAAAATAACCGATTATGATGATTCAAGTGTTTATGATTATAGTGATTATTTTTCAATTAATGTAGGATCAGGAACAATTACTGTAACCAGCCCTAGTAGTTCCTCTTCTTGGCAAGCTGGTAGTTCACATTACATAACTTGGTCTTCAACAGGTACTATCATAAATGTTGATATCGAGATTTATAAAGGGAATACTAGGACGTATTATGTCTATGATGTAGCGGATTATGGTTCGTATTTATGGAATATTGATGAAGATATTGAAATTGGAACTGATTGGAGGATTAAAATATCTAATTCTGATGATTCAAGTCAAAATGATTGGAGTGATTATTTTGAAATATATAGGAATATACCTATACGGAAAATTTCAGGATTTAATATCGTCGTTATACTTAGTATATTATTCTTTATTTTAGTAATAATAATAAAAAGAAAAAGAAATATCAGATTCTTTTAATGCATTCCAAACTTCTTTTAATTTTTTTTTGTTATACTCCAATCACCATTTTTCTTTTAAATATTTTGATTAGATTGTTTATTTAATGTGAAAAATTAAAATCTAAAGTAAAATGGGAATTATTGGATATCAAGCTAAAATTCATATTACAAAAGTATTGCCATTTGAAGAAGATATTCTATTATTAGATAAAGAAGAAAAATATTATCATAATACTGATGGCTCATGGTTATGTGACCCTTTTGGAGATAATATAACCTATGGAACAAGATTTAGTATTAATTCGGGATTTGCTTGGGAATTTTTTCTGTGTGCTGAGACCACTGAAAAAGCAAATGAATTAGGAAATGCGTTTCTTTTTTATTTACAAGAGAAATATAAAGGGTTAAATGGTAAAATAAGCATAAATCCTCTTTATTCGGAATTTTTAGAGATTGAACGCCCTCTTTATGAAATTATCATTCCATCTTATAGGTTCTTAAAATTTCCGTTTCTTCGGAAGGTAATTAATTATTATAAATCACCAAATCGGAAAATCGGGTTGAATATGTTTATTCTGTGGAAAAAAGACGATTTGGGTAATCTTGCTGGTTGTTTTCCTGATCCTACGTTGTATAGAATAAAGATTTTTGTATCTTTTAATCCAAGTAAAGAGAATTTTATGAATTTCGACATGCAGATACCCAGAATAAAAACAGTATTGCGATATTTACTATCAGATATGACAATTCTCCCAGATGGAATGTTAGCCACACAAAGGGGAGAATATAAAGAATTGCCAAGAAGTAAATGGAAAGAGATATTGACCTGCAATGTTTTTCCTTCGAGGATCGAATTTCTTAATGGTGTAATACCAATTGAAGATACTCCGAAATGTATTAGACCAGAAAATGTTGATTTTACTATTCCGAATGATATGCCATTACCACGACCTCCTACTTTGGAAAATAGAAACATTCAGAATTTACCAATTTCAAAAGAACATGAGAAGTATATTTATTTTGGGAATAAAATGATTGATGGTGTTCTTAGTAATGAACTTGCCACTATTGAAATAGACTTGCTTAATAATCATTTAGAGATTTTCGGAAAAACAGGGAAAGGAAAAACAACGCTAAATAAGATAATGTTTTATGACTTACGGAGGAAGAGACCTGATATTGGTATATTAATAATAAATTTAGCAGATCCAAATTTAGCTCAAGAATTTCCTTTCGCAAAAGTATATAATTTTCCCTCTGAAAAATTACGAATTCCATATATTGTACTTGGGAGTAGAGCAATGAAATCGATAAGGGGATTTGGTAATGTGTTTGCTGCGTGTTTAGGTTTGAAATATGTAGGACCGGTATTAATAACTGAGACCCTACAACGATGCTATGAAGAGTTTGGAGAGTTTCCTCATCAGATCAATGTATTTTTTGATCTAGTTAAAAAGAATTTAAAAGCAGAACCGTATGATCCTGATACTCAAAGGACTATTTTAATGGCGTTTACACGTCGAATTAATGAACTTTTTCACAACAAAGAGCTAGTAAATACTTTCATGTTTAGGAAAGGAATTTCAGAAAATATTCCAGAGTGGTATAAAAAATGGCGGGATGGAAACGTAGTAATTCTGAACTTGACAGAACTTGATGATATAAAAGAACAACCTCTTATTGTTATGTTAATCTTCAAAATAGTAGAGATTCTAACTTATTCTGATAATTCTAAGGTATTAAAACATCTCATCTGCTTGGATGAGGCACATAGAGCTTTAGGGAAATCAAGAGATCGAGATCCTGAATCGGTAGAATTTTTAATGAAGAATAGAATGAATTCCTTATTTTCAAATATTATCGAGGAATGTAGAAAAAAGGGATTAGGAATCCTCATTTCAGAGCAAAAACCTCACTTGCTTCTTGATAGTGCTCTTGATTCTGCGGCAATTAGGATCTTGTTCAGCTTAGGATATCCGAGCAATGAAATTTTCACTGGAAATTTAAAAGAGAGAGAAATGTTATTGGGGCTTAAACCTCGTCATGCTTTAGTTTTAAATGATCTCACAGAAGAGCGATATTTATGTAAAACTGCTGATGAGATCGAAGTACAAATTTAATTTTTAACACTAAAAAAATATATAAAAAGTGAATTAAAATGGGAGCAGAATCTAAGGAGAAAGCAAGTGATTCTGTTAAAGATAACAGATCAGACTCAGGAGAAGAAAATAATGAAAAATATAAAGAAAGAACATCGCCTCCTGATTCTAGAAGTGACGTTAGGAGAGCTGAAGAGAATGAAATAGGTGAAATGATACTTTCATATTTAAAAGACTTACTTGATGCTGATAAGCAGGAAAATGAAGACAGATTTGATAAAAATGATTGGAGTAATGACACTTCTGAGGAGAAGAAGGAGACAAAAGGGGATAACATCGATTGGAGTAAAGATACTTCTGAGGAGAAGAAAGAGACAAAATGGGATGATATCGATTGGAAAAAAGATAATTCGGAGGTGAAGGAGGAAACCAAATGGGATAGCATCGATTGGAGTAAAGATAGTTCGGAGATGAAGGAGGAATCCAAATGGGATAAAATCGATTGGAGTAAGGATTATTCTTCCGAAGAGAATAAAATCGAGGGATATAAGAACGACAATATTGATGATACTATAATGACTAGTGGAGAGGATAATGAAAAAATTGAAGATGGTAATCTTAATGAAAATAGAAGCGATGAAAATGACGATGAATTAAGTCGACAAAAAGATTTTAATGAAAATGCAAGTGATGATGAGTATCACAAAAGAGAGAATGAAGGAATAAATGAAAATTTGGAAGAAAAGGGAAAAGATAATGGAGAAATTGATGATAATAAAAATGATTATGAATCTAATTTGAGTAGAGAGGGGACAGAAACTATCTTATTTCTCTCTGAACACTCAGAAGAACAACTAGAGCGAACGAAAGAATCTGACTCTGAAAATAATTCCGAGCATAACCTAGAAGGAAAGCCAGAGGAGATTGATGAGTTTGAATTAGTTACTCCCGAAGGTAAACCAGAAAAAGCTGCTGAGCCACCAGAAATAATAGAACTAATGGAAGAAGGGAGTTACAACTCTGATTATACCTCTGAACAAGACGATGAACAATTCCTAGAAATTGAATCTAATAGTGAACCAGAAGATCATCTAGATCAGGAATTTCTAAATGAATCTGAAGAGCGACCAAAAGAAGAGTTAGAAAATGAGTTGGAGCTTATTAATCCAGAAACGGGAGAACCTATATCTTCTCAACCAGACTGGGACTATATACCTCTTCAGGATTATCTTGAGCAACTGCTTGAACAACAAGAAAATCGAGAGGAAATCCAGAGGATTGAAGCAGAGCAAGAAAGAATAAGAATATCAGATCAAGAGTCCGAACTTATGTCAGAACAAGATTTAGAGATAAAATCAGAGGAAAAATCAGAAACTAAGTTTGATCAAAAGTCAGAACTTATACCAGAACAAGAATGGAAATATGATCAGGGAGAAACATATAGGAAAGGGCATATAACAGAAAAAGAAAACAATTTGATCACTGGTCCGAAAGATTTAAATGAATCCAAACATCGCGACTACAAGCAATTAATAAAAACTAAGTATGAGCCCATTTTTTCTCAAACTCAACTTAGAAAATCTCAAAACAAAACTAAAAATTCTTTTAAGGAATCAAAGATCTCTCAAAAAATAAAAAAAAAAAGTAGGACTGCTGATATTAAAGAAATAGACATAATTCATGATCCAGCTCTAGTTAAAAAAAAAGAAAAAAGACATGAAATTGAAGTAAAATCTTCTTCTGAACAAGATCAGAGAATCTCTCCAAAATTACTTGAGAAAGGTGAGGAGCTAAAAACTTATGAAATATTAAAAGAACCAAAAGAAGAGAAATTGAAGGAAAGCCAGAAAACAGAATTTAATTCAAGCGAACTTTTAGAATTACAGGAAAGATATCGTCAGGAGACAGGGAAAAGACCCATTTATAGTAAAAAACAAACGAAAGGATATAAAGAATGGCTAGAGAAGCAAAAGGAATCTACTATTAAACAATCGGAGAGTAATAGAAAAAGTGAAATTAGAGAAGAATGGAAACTAATTTTGGAAAAATGGATTAAAGATGCCAATAAGAAAGACATTTCTCAAGAAATAAAAGAAGAATTACTTAATATAATTAAAAAATACCATCAGTGTCGAAGAATCTATAGTAGACTTATACAACTTTTAGAAGTTAAAGAATTAACCAGAAAAGAACTTGGAAAAATTGAGATATTTATTCAAAAATTAGAAGAGACTACTAAGATACAGACAGAAATTTTTAAAAATTTAAGAGCTTTTAGAGCTTTTTATAATGAAAACATACGATGGTATAAACACCACATCACAGCTGAGAAACAAAAATTTCTTAGATATCTTTCTCAAAAACTAACTTATCTTAAGGAAACGAAAAATGCTCAGAAATCTATTAAACAAAATTGGAAGGAGCTTTTAAGGGAGAATCTATATAAAAATACGACTTTAATGTTAAGGGAAAAAACTCTAATTAATAAAATTCTCCAGAACGAAGTACTTACTGAGGGTGATAAGAAAGAACTAATATCTATATTAAGCAAACTTCCGACAAAAGAATTGATCTCCTTATTGGGAAATGATTTTAAAAAACATGCACAAAATTATGTTAAGTGGGGTTGGGATTATGATCAGGGGGTCAAGAAACT
>JBHLQA010000009.1:0-19469 GCA_048885285.1 Candidatus Odinarchaeota archaeon | reverse complement strand
GATTGTATGCGTAAATATTTAATTCGTTGTAAATAATATTAATTGAATTTGTTAGATAGGGGAATATTAATTGATCTTATCAAAAAAGTCTGTTATTTTAATTTTATTATCTGTTTTTATTATTAATACAGCCTCAATTACTCTTATAACATATTTACCTAGATATTTAGATTTTTTAAGTATAGAAAGACCAATAATACAACTAGTAATTACTATTTTTCCTTTAACTTCTTTTATTTTTCCACCGATATATGGTTATTATTCAGATAAAATTCAAAAGAGGTACATTTTTATTTTTATTGGATTTCTAGGGATGTGTTTCATCTATTTCTTACTGCTATTTCTGAACCAAAATTTATTTATTTTAGTACTATTAATATTCATTTTTGGTTTTTTTATGGGATCGTATAGCTTATTATTAACCTTATTTGCTGAATTAGTAGAAAATGATAAGACTTTCATTTCTTATTACAATGCATCAACTGTAGCTGGATGGTTTGTTGGAGCTCAATCTGGTGGTATTTTTATTGATATCTATGGAATTGAGAATATATTCTTATTTGCTTTCCTAGTTTTTTTACCAAACTTAATTATAATGTTTTTTATAAAAGAAAAAAGATCATTGATTTTAGAAAGATTTAATAGAGAAACAGAGAAAACCTCTAATGATCTTGTTTTAAATAATAATCAAGGAGAAAATTCAATTTCTAAATCAATTTATCCTAGTCTATTTTTTAGAAATTTTAGTCTTAAAGCAATTTTGCCAGTATTAGCAATTATTATAGGGATTCATTTAAGTAGTGACACAGAAATTGGATTTTTGATTGGAATAAATTACTTATTACAATTCTTCCAGATGTTGTTAATTGGAAAGATATTAACTAATGAAAATCTTAAATCTTTCATGATCATTGGTTATACTTTAAGCACAATTACAATCTTTGGATATATAATCTCAACGGATTTCTGGAGTTTTTTAGTATGTCAATTTTTAGTTTCTTTTAGTTATTCTCTACATTGGGCAGCAACAATAACTTATATATCTAATAAAACTTCACCTAAAAATAAAGGAAAATATATGGGTTTTGCAAATACTAGTGTTTTTTCAGGAAGTTTTGCAGGTGGTATATTATTTAGTTTGCTACTGTCTGCTTTTAATTCTAATTATTATATCGCCATGTATTTTATGATCATATTCCCAGCAATATCCACTTTTATAATTTTCTTTAAATTCAAACCTGAATAAAAACTCAGTTTTTAGGCCAAAAAGGAGAGAGCTTCTGAATTATTGCTTTAGGTTTATCAGGAATAATTTCTAATTGATTTCTTATCCAATCAGAAATCCATTTATATTTTTCTTTAAAACGACTATCCATGAAAATTATGGCACCCTTATCAGATAATTTTCTAATAGGCCTTCCAGAAGCTTGATTAGCTCGCTGAACTGCGGGATATAAATAAGCAAAATTCCATCCTTGGTTTTTAAATACCTTATTATAATATGTAATTTTTGCTTCGACCCTAGGAGTTGGCAGATGATATGGAAATCCCGCAATAATCACAGAGTTCATAAAATTTCCAGGATAATCTTCTCCTTCCGAATTCCTTCCTCCACAAACTCCTAATAAAACAGCACCCCCATCTGATGCCATACTTTTAAAATTATCGACCAATAGAGCATTTTCAGAAGCAGATAATCTAGGTTCTTCAACAAATAATTTTTTATTATTTTTTTGTACTATAGGTTCTAAACCATGTTCTATAAGTGCATTTAAAATTCGGTAAGAGGCACAAAAAATCCCTATGTTTGATGGAGTACACTGCAGAACTTCATTAATTTTTTCAATCATCTTTTTAAACATCATTGGTATTCTATTATTTCTTTTTGTGTCAACTCCCTCGATGATAAGAGCTTTAATATTTTTACTACTAAATGGTGAATCTGCTATAATCCCTTTATAACTCTTTCCACACTCATTTAATCCCATTAAATTATTAAATACATAAGGATTCGCGGTACCAGAGAGATTTAAACAAGTATATACTCTTTTTAAGAGAGGAATAGAAATTTCTCTTGGATCTAATGCTACTATTTCAAGAGATATTGATCTCTTTCCTTTTATCATTTTCAGACTATAGCAAAAAAAATAATTATCTAAAGCATAGGTATTCACCCATTTCATCCAGAATTCTGCTAATGAACCAATATAATCTCTTGAAATTTCACCATTAGCGATTTTTTCCTCATGAATAGATGCACTATATTCAAGTAATTCTTCAATAAAATTCTTAAAACCATTTAAATCTTTAAATCCCAGCTTTTTATAAATGTCGCCTAATAGTTTTTCAGGTACTATCGCTACTTCTT
This sequence comes from Candidatus Odinarchaeota archaeon, assembly GCA_048885285.1. Classification (GTDB taxonomy): domain Archaea; phylum Asgardarchaeota; class Lokiarchaeia; order Sigyniarchaeales; family SOKP01; genus Loki-b32. The sequence goes on along the minus strand of JBHLQA010000009.1, from coordinate 17,101 downwards.
CAATATTTAGACTTTTTCTTTTTTCATCTAATTGATCTAAAAGAATTTTAACAAAACTTTGCATTAAGATGGGAGATCTATACATTTCTAGATCTTTTAAACTTAGTCTTAATGAATATGGAGTAATTTTTTTTGAATTTACTTCTGTAGCAACATCAATTATATTGTGACATTCATCCAATACTATGATACAGTTCTGAAGCTCTTGTCCAATAAATTCTAAAAAAGATTCTCGAATAAATGGATTAAAAATCCATTGATAATTACAAATAATTAGTTTCATCCTTTCAAGTAGGAACTTACTCAGGAAATAAGGGCAAAATTTCTTTTCTTTACAAAAATTTAGCAAATCTTCTGCATCCACGGGCTTATTAAATAATTCTGGTGCTATTGAGATTGGATCTTCATTTTGTCCTTTCTTTTTTAATAAATTCAAAAAATAACTACAATTCCTGTTTTTTCTTAAATCTCCACAAACAGACATAGCTTCTTTAGGATTAAGTTTAAGAGATATCAATGTTTCATTTAGGCACATTTCATTTCTCCCTCTTATCGATAAAGCGTTAAGTTTGATCCCTAGATTATCATTAACTATTTTTTGCGAGATTTTCACTAATTCTTTTATAATTCTACGATTTTGAGAATGAGTTCGGCACATATAAATTATCTTTAAATCTTTTTCATAAGCTAAAGGTAATAACCCACATAAAGCAATTATAGTCTTTCCTGTTCCATTAGGGGCTAATAATAGAGAGATTTTTTTTGATCTTGAACTTAATTCAATCTGATTAATGATGCTTTCTTGATTTTCTCTGTATTGTTCATAGGGAAAAAAAGATGAGTAATTTATATTTAATCACCAAATTCAAATTTATGTATTTCATTCTATTTTAATCCTAATATTAACATAGACTATAAAAATTTATTTATTCTAAAATGAACATAACCAAAGTATTAAATAGAATAGAATTTTGTTTGTTTTCTGGAAAAAATCATTGGAGTTAACCCATATTTATCGAAATCTAATCATGTAGAATAGGTTTTCTAGCAGCAGTAACAGCGTCTAATCTTTTTATTGGCATCTTATGAGGCGCTTTTTTTAGAAGTTCTGGTTGAGTTCTAGATTCCTCATATATCTTATTCATTACTTCAATAAAATTATCTAAAGAATGTTTTGATTCTGTTTCAGTAGGTTCTATCATCAAGGCACCTGGAACTATTAATGGGAAATAAATTGTTGGAGCATAAATACCATAATCAAGGATACGTTTTGCTATATCTTCTGTTGTAATTTCGTTTGGCATTCCTTGATCTGAAAGAATAAATTCGTGTTGACAAATTCGATTGAAAGGAAGATTATATTTTTCTTTTAAAAGAACTCTTAAATAATTAGCGTTTAAGACAGCAATTTCTCCAACTTTTTTTAACCCCTCCGCACCCAATGCCAATATATAAGCATATGCTCTAATAATAACCCCAAAATTCCCCCAAAAAGCTTTTATCCGTCCAATAGATAAGTCATTATTATTATTACATATAATACCATTTTCTGATGAAGATAAATATGGCTTTGGGAGATAAGGTATTAATTCCTTAATCACACCTATAGGTCCTGAACCAGGTCCACCTCCCCCATGAGGTGTAGAAAAAGTTTTATGCAAATTTAGATGAACAATATCAAATCCCATGTCTCGAGGTCGACATATACCCAACATCGGATTTAAATTAGCACCATCATAATAGCATAGTCCCCCATATTGATGAACTAAACGAGTAATTTCCTTTATCTGTCTGTCAAATATTCCTAAAGTATTAGGATTCGTAAGCATAATTCCAGCAACATCACCTTCTTTTAATGCGAATTCTAATTGATCTAATGGAACTTCTCCAAATTCATTTGACGTTAATTCAATAATTGAAAAACCTGCCATTTTTGCAGAAGCAGGGTTAGTTCCATGGGCGGAGTCTGGAATAATTATTTTCTGTTTTTTAATCCCCTTACATTCAAAATACTTTTTAATTATTAATAATCCCACTAATTCTCCATGAGCCCCAGCTGCAGGTTGTAAAGTAAAACCATCCATTCCTGTTATTTCCCCCAATAATTCCGAAGTATGATATAATAATTCAAGACAACCTTGATTTTCTTCCTGTAATGGATGGATATTTACAAATTCTGATAATTTTGCTATAGTTTCATTTATTTTAGGATTGTATTTCATAGTACAAGATCCTAATGGATAAATTCCCGTATCAACGCCATAGTTTTTAGTGCTTAAATTAATGAAATGACGAACAATTTCGAGTTCTGGAATATTAGGAATTGGTAAATCTTTTCTTTGTAAATATTCAGGAATTATTTCATTCAATTTAGTTTGTTTTATGTCCATTTTAGGTACAAAGTTCATTTGTATAGTCCCTTTTTCTTTATCAAAAATCGATTGGATATTAGATTTCACTCTAGGTTCTCCTCTTTTTTATTTTTTAATGCTAAATAAGCTAGTTCAAGAAATCTATCAATTGATTTTTTTGAGTTCATTTCAGTCACACAAATTAATGCAATATTTCTCATTTCAGGATAATATTTTGAAAGTTTTAGGGGGGGTTGGAGATTACTTTGTTTGCATAACTCAATTAGAGCATCAATATTAGGGCATTTTACAATAAATTCGTTATATGTAGGCTTTCTATTTAATATTTCATAACCAATGATATTACTTAGTTCCTTTTTTAAATGATGAGCTTTCTGAAAATTCTGAGTAGCAATTTCTCTTAATCCATTCCTTCCTAACGCTAAAAGATAAGTTAATGCTGCTAAAGAACATAAAGCTTGATTAGTGCAAATATTAGAGCTAGCTTTTTCTCGACGTATATGTTGTTCTCGCGCTTGTAATGTTAAAATAAATCCATAGTTTTTACCATTAATTTCATTTGTTTTTCCAATTAACCTTCCTGGTATCTTCCTTAAAAATGTTTGTTTAGTAGTAAATATTCCTAATCCTGGGCCACCAAAAGAGGGATTTAAGCCAAACGATTGCCCTTCTGCAACAAAAATATCTATATCTGTCGATCCGGGAGGCTCTATAACCCCTAAACATGTTGGATCTGTCATAACTTGAATAACCAAACAATTGGGAGCTTTTTCCCTAATCTTTTTAATTAATTTCGAAATATCTTCAATATCACCAAAAAAATTAGGACTTTGAAATAAAACTGCTGCTATATCATTTTTTACTTTAGTATTCAAATCTTCTTCATCAGCATTTAGAATCCTGATATTTTGACCCCAACAATAAGTTCTAACTACTTCTTCATATTCTGGGTGAATCCCTTTAAGTAAAACTACGGAGTTTTTACGTGTAATAATTGTTGACATAATAGCTGCTTCAGCAAGAGCAGTTGATCCATCATACATACTAGCATTAGAAACGTCCATCTGAGTGAGTCGAGAAATTATTGTCTGATATTCATACATAGCTTGTAAATAACCTTGGCTAGCTTCAGCTTGATATGGTGTATAAGAAGTGTAAAACTCAGATCTAGAGGTTACGAATTCTATTAATGAGGGGATATAATGATAATAACATCCTGCTCCTAAAAAAGAGCTTGAGTAGTTTTTGTTCTTTTGAGATATTTTCTTAATTTGAAGTAGAAGATCTGGTTCGGATAAACCTGAAGGTAAATTAAGTTTATCGATAATTAAATCCTTAGGGATATCTTGAAAGAGTTCTTTTAAAGATTTTACACCAATTGCTTCCAGCATTTCTGTTATCGTTTCTTTATCATGAGGAATAAAATCCAAATTATCTTCCCTCTTAAGATTTTATTACTTATCAATCACGATAATAAAAAGAAAAATTTATTATTTTTTTTCGTTTTGAATTAATTCTTTATATTTTTCAGCGGATAAAAGCTCGTCTATTTCGTTTGCATGAGAATATTCTATTTTTATAACCCATCCATCTATAAATGGAGATAAATTTACTAGTTCAGGTTTATCTGTAAGACTTTTATTTACATCTATAATTTCTCCAGATAATGGCATTATTAAATCACCAACAGCTTTTACTGATTCTAATTCTGCTGCGTTACTACCCCTTTCGAATACCATACCTACATCAGGAAGTTCTACGAATACAATATCACCTAATTGATGTTGTGCAAAATCAGTAATACCAACTATTGCAAATGAATTTTCAATTCTTATCCATTCATGAGTTAAAGTATATTTTAAATCATCAGGAAATTTATATTCCATTTTTATCACTATTTTGAAGTTATTTCATACATTTCGGTAAAATGGAGTAGATACAATCTCTCCTTTCAAGAGTTTATCACGAATTTTAATTTTAAGTTTTGTTCCAACTTGACTATATTGGGTCTCAATTAAAGCTAATCCAATTGTTTTTTTAAGGGTTGGTGAATATCCACCAGAGGTTACAAAACCAATTTGATTATTATTTTTATAGATTTTATATTTTTCTCTTATTATTCCACGATCAATCAAATTAAGACCAACTAAAGTTCTTTTTGTTCCCTCCGTTTTTTGTTTGATCAATATATCCTTCCCAATATAGTCAATTCCTTCTTTTGGCTTTACTAGCCAATTAAGTCCCGCCTCAACAGGAGTTATAGCATTACTTATCTCATGACCATATAAAGCATAACAAGCTTCTAATCTTAGTGAATCTCTTGCACCTAAACCTGCTGGTTTTGCTCCTGTATTTAATAATTCGTTCCATATTATATCTGCGAATTCATTTTTAAAAGAAATTTCAAATCCACGTTCACCAGTATATCCTGTTCGTGCTAAAAAAACTGGACAATCTTTAATTGAACAATGAGTTGAATGAAATCTTTTAAGTTTTGAAAGATCAACATCTACAAGGGGTTGGAGATATTCATCTGCTTTTGGTCCTTGAAATGCTAATCGAGATCTTTTTATTGATAAGTTAATGATTTTGATATCTAATTCTCCAATATGGCTGAATAACCATTGGTAATCTTTTTCAATATTACTTGCATTCACAATCATTCTAAAAAGTTCAGTAGTTTCCTCATAGTATACAAGATCATCCACAACCGTTCCATTTTCATAACACATACAGGAATATTGACCTTTAAAGGGTTCTAATAAATTTAAATCGTTTATCATAATATATTGAAGAAAATTTATGACATCTTTGCCTTCGAGGATAAATTCACCCATATGTGATATATCAAACATACCCACATAGGAACGAACTGCTAAATGCTCTTTAATTATGCTTTCATATTGAACTGGCATATGCCAACCCATAAAATTAACCATCCGTGCACCATGTTTTAAGTGAGTTTCATAGAATGCTGTTTTTTTAAGATTATTCATCTAATCCCTCAATATTCCCACGCTTATTTACTTTACTAATGTGTTGAGTTGGATAGTGAGATAGAATCGTATGTTTAATTAAAATTTTTTGGCTATTAAATAATTGCTAAAAGTAAACATTATTAATTTTAATATGTTAGACTAAAATCGTAAAAATTTATTTATTAAGTATGTTTTAATAAAAAAATGAAGGAAAAAAATATTAAGAATCACTCTTTATCATTAAAAGACTTAATCTCGGAAAGCCTTTTAAGAGATTTGATTTTATTTACTTTTCTTGTTCTTTTAATAATTACTCAATCTTGGGAAAGTATATTGCTATTGTTACTTCCTCTTATAACATATACATTTTCTTTTTTTTTTCGGATTATAAAAACTAATAAAAAGAGGACTAAATTTGAAAATGATCTAATTATTTACAATCCTTTAGGTTTAGAAGGAAAGAATGCAAACCGGTTATTTTTTTGTTCATTATTTCAGTTAATTTTAATTTTTTGGATAGGTGCTGAATCTTTATATAATCCGCTTATTGTAAATAATTATATCTTATATTTTAATAGTTTAATTACCTTTTTTTATACATTTGGATTTTTTTGGATTTTTATTGATTTATGGAAGTATTCTGGGTTAAAAATCATTACGGATATGAATATTGACGAGGCTAATCTTCAGATTTCTGGAGATTTTAGAAATATTATTTCATTTTTAAAATTAAAAAATTTTAAATTGATTTCGTTAACAACTTTCATGGCTTTTATAAGTCTAAACATAATAAGTTTGATAATAAATTTACTTTTAAATAATAATTTTAATTTTGGTATCAAATTTTATCTTCCAGGTTCTCAATCAATAGTAATTCCATACTTTTATTATGTCATTCTTATAATTCCACCAGTTTTATCAATAATTCTTCTAATTCTAAATTATAGAACAATTAATAATTTCAGTAGAGAAAAATTAGATAAAATTATTTTACCATTACCTAAAAACTTACAAGTAAAAATAATTGAAAACCTTAAAGCATTGAATAATAAAATTAAAAAACAATTAAATACAGAATAAAAATTTATTAACTTCATAACTTTAATTATTATAATTAATAACCTCAAAAGATTTAGGTTCTGTATCATGGCTCAGAGAAAAATGCTCTTTAAGGTGGTTATTGTAGGAGATGGTGGCATAGGAAAGAGTACTATGGTACAGAGACTAACAACAGGGGAGTTTATACCACAGAAAATTACAATTGGAACGGATCTTGCTGTTGTAAACGTACAGATTGATAATAAAATCACAGTAAATCTTCAAATCTGGGATTTTGCGGGAGAAAGGCGTTTTCGAATATTTTTGCCCAATTACTCTCGAGGAGCCGCAGGATGTTTACTTTGTTATGATATAACTAGACAAACTAGTTTTGATAGTCTGGATGAGTGGTTTAATATAGTTAATGATAATGCAGATAACCCTGTATTTATCTTAGTAGGAGAAAAACTTGATTTAGCAGATATTAGAAGAAGTGTAGAACATAAACATGGTGAAAAATTCAAAAATCAATACAAATTAGATTACTTTTTTGAGACTTCTTCAAAAAGTGGTGAAAATAATAGAATGATTTTTGAAACCTTAACTCGTAAAATCCTTGAAAAACGTAAAGTCTTGATGAATAATAAATCGGGTACTTAATTGGTAATATAATAAGGAAATAAAAATAAGTTAAAATATGCTAATTTTATTCTTCGAGAATGTCTTTTAGCTCATCTACGTTAAGATTTAAATATTTGGCTGTTATTAAATCTTTACCTAGAAGATTCAGAAAGTTTTTCTTTCGCTTTTTATTTAAAAACTTTTTCATTTCAGATAAATCAGGATTTGCATCAGTAATTTCAATCAACTTCTTTTTTACCGCTGAATCTACTAATTTTTGTCCAGTTTCAGTTCTAATAATTAAAAATGCTTCTCCTGAACCCTTTGGAGCACCCCATGGAGAGTAGGATATATCTGAAAATTCTCCTGAAAAGTCCGTGCAGTATTTACAACCTGTCATGCCACCAGAAGAGCAAGCAAAACCTATTTTTAGCGATGTACGTTCTGCTCCAGTATTAAAATCAGAGACTAAAATTTTAGCAAGTCCTTGTAAATGACATGGATTACCAATAATTCCTATATCCCGCTTATAATCTTTATAAGCTTGACCAATTCCGGTAATCAAAGGACCAGCATTATCCATTGTAGCGTTTGGTATATATTTTTCAGCATCCTTAGCATTATCAACCACAATAGGAAATGCAACAGGTGGTTTCTTACTTTTTGGCTCACTTAAAACCATATGTTTCACGATTCCAGCATCAAAAGCCGCAGCAACTAAATTATATAGAATATTGTCTTTATTTTTTGATTTTACTTGAATTATATCGTTATAAACTCCAACGGCTAAATCTATTCGGGTTTTTCCAAATAATTTTTGTTCTATTTTCGATATAGGAAGAAAAGTTCTTGGACAGGAATTGTAACAGAGCCCTACGGTTTCAGCACATTCATCTACTACAAAAGCTTCTCCACTCTCTTTATTAAAATCCATATGCGGGCAAAAGGCATTACAACTTCCACAGTGAATACATAATCCAGCATAGATCACTTCATTTTCGAGATCTTGACTTGATTTTTCAACTTTCATTTGTTTTAACCATGTTCGTTATTTTTTGATTGTGTGAAATTTCACACTAAGTAAAATCCAACACTAATAAAAAGGTTTTTTATCGAGTTTTTAAAATAAGAATTCCTTTTATTTTAGTTTCAATTAATTGATATAAAAATAATCATATCCAATTGAAAGATTCAAAAATTAATTAATCATCTCAAAATTCTATACAATTCTATAATCTATATTATTTTTAAACCATCAAATTGATAGATTGCCTTTTATTTCTATATTATCAATAAATTTTAAATGGTTTTTTCTATTCATAAAATTCATATTTTTTTAGGAGAAAAATGGATATTATGAAAATTCCCAAACATATACAAGAATTAATATTAGGTATAGTCTTGGCTATCTTTCTTTACATAAGTTGTGAATTTATTCAATCAAGTCTTTTTATCAAATGTTATCAAAATTTTATAGTTGGAAATAATATTATTCAACAAATCGCTTTTTTACTGATAATTTTATTTCTATCAATTACTTTCATTGGCATATATTTCAATATATTTATTCCCATCTTTTTTAATTTCTATCCATAAAAAATTTCGATTTAAACCGATCTATTATATAACTTTTTCTTTGAATGATTTTGAATATAAACCTACTAGAAAAAAAAGGACTTATAGAATAATATTAGTTGCGTGGTTTTGTTTTAATATTAGTTTTACTTATGCTACTAATCCTTCTGTTCAATCATTTCTTTTAAATCCTAATTATTCCTCCCGATATGACCTATACAATTTTAATTTTGGTCCTTTCATCTTGACTTTTCTCGCATTGGTAATAGTTGTTATGATCCTAGCATTGTTTCTTTTTATTCCTATTTGGTTTATAGAAGATAGTGAGATTTATAGCTTTAAAGCAAAAAGCCAATTAAAAGTGCAAGAATATTCAAATATTGGGAATTTTTATAATAATTTGCTTAGAGGATTTATAGGATTTGGACTAATCTCATCGTATGTCACTTATTTTATCTATGTTCTTGATTTTTCTAAATTCGATACACAATGGCTTAATATTTTTATTTCATTATTATTTCCCATATGGCCATTATTAATGACCACACCAATTATAATAGGACAATATTATATTGAAGATGTTTTATTAAAAAAAAGGACTAAATTCTTAAACAAATTATCAAAAAAAGAATATTACAAGGAAGACCTATTTAAAGCAATACAAAATATAGAATAGTTACAATTTCAAACAAATAGATATGCAAAAATTGTGTGTTGGAATTCATTTTAGAGAAATATCAATAAAAATAAGGTTATTAAAACAGATAATATGAAATTTAAAAATATGAGAAGAAAAACACTTTTTAGCTTAATCTAAAAAACGAGAACACGTTTTATCAAGTTTTTTTATTAGATGATCTCGATCTTTCCAAATGATCCATGTACTTCCTGATTTTTCGAAATGAAACCCATCATATTCATCTTTAATTTTAGTTAAAGATTTTTTAATGAAACTCCAAGAAAAACCTGTATCTTCAACAATTTTAGCAATAGCGATAGGATGATTAATTTCTAGAATTTTATCTAAATAAGCTATTATTTTATCTAATCCTGTTTTGGGGGTATTTTCTTTTTCAGACATTTATAATTCATTGTTGATTATTAGAGTCTTTTTCATTTTTAATAAAAAAGAAGTTGAAATTACTATTTAATGTTTAAGTCTAAAATTTTCATTGAATTTTCACTTATATTTAAGAAAATCTCCTGTTTGCATTAATTTAGTGGGGCTAAAATATTTTTTTCCCGATTTTTTAGCAAAATCATCTAATAAATCACACCATTCTTTATATCTATCTTTTCCTAATTCAAATGGACCACGTGAACGCATTCCAGCAATCATAGTTTTATCAATTGTTTCATAACTCGAAACAATTCCTTCTTCTAAGAGTCTACACCCTTCATTCATTTGTAACGCCATGAAACAATCCATGTTTCCTATATTTGCTTTTTTTGCTCCATCAGTAATAGGTTTCCCATCTTCAGACCATTCAAGAAAACCTTTTCCTGTTTTTCTTCCTAAATACCCATCATCAATTAGTTTTGCTAATGCTTTTCCAGTAGCAAAGTCTGGAGATACTTTTTCCTCAAAATATTTCGCAGCATTACGAATTACATCCAAACCTAAATAATCTCTTTTAGCGAGTCCTCCCATTTGATTTGGAACAGCAAGATCTTCATTAAGATCCTTCCAAGGAATCCCTTTTTCCATGGCAACATCAGTTAACCAGTCTATATATGCTCCACTTGCAATTGTTAATCTATTAACAATGAATCCTGGGCTTTCTTTTTCAATTCGGGCGACAAACTTTTTTCCTCCAATATAAGGAAGTGATTCCCCAATAGCAGCACCAATTTCAAAAGTTTCATCAGAAGTTTCTTTACCTCTAATAAGCTCAATCAATTCAAGTACAGGTATGGGCGTAAAAAAATGCATTCCGACTACTTTTTCAGGTCTACCAGAACTAGAGGCAATTTCTGTAATACTCATTGTAGAAGTATTTGTAGCTAGTATCGTGTGTTCTGGAGCTAAATTACCTAATTTTTTAAAAGTTGATTGTTTAAGATCCATAAATTCTGGTACGGATTCAACTATATAATCGGCTTTAGAAGCTTTTTCAAAATCTCTTTCTATAATTAATTTTTCCAAAGTACTTTTAGCAGATTTTTCTCCCAATAATCCTTTAGTTTCCAATTTTTTAATACCAGTTTCAATAAAATTGGACGCTATATCTAGAGTTTTCTGAGTTCTTGACCATAATTTTACACTTTCAAATTGATCAGACATGATTGCTACTTGGGCAATTTCACGACCCATTGTACCAGCACCAATAACTGAAAATTCTTTATATTTACTAATATCTATCATCAGAACATCTTTACAATTATTATTTTTTATAAATTAAATAATCTAAGAGGATAATAAAAGTTGTTGTTAAGAATCCCTTTTGATAAGAATTTTACTTATAAAACTCTTTATATCTGATTTTAAAACATTAAATTGTAAAAATATACCAAGAAAATAACATTATACTAATCCCTAGAAAAATAGATATAGGTAAACCGGGTAATATTTTATTTCTTTTTAATCCTAAAATAGTAATACCTGTTCCTAATATAATAGCAATAGCAGTTAAAATCAAAACTACTATATTATTTGTCTGAACAAGCGCACTTGAAGTCAGCATACTATAGAATGCTAGATCTCCTATCCCAATTTCCAATTTTGATGTATCATATTCATATTCTCCACTTTTAATTTTTTGCTTTAATTCTGAATCAGATAGAACATTTTGATCTTCTGGAGTTGATGCAATATCAATTAATTGTTTTATAGGTCCATGTTTATATAAAACAGCAAAGAGATCCCAACAAGAAATTCCGATTAATATGGCTAGAGTTGTCCAAAGGGGCATTATAACTCCCATGGATGCTCCAATTAATAATCCTATATATAATACAACAAAATTTTTTGTTTTTATTGATTTTGAAGTAAAATATTGATAGATCATAAAAATTGTAAAAACTGCTGAAAAAAAAATCAATTCACTATCAAGGATGTAAAATAAATGTGGTGATCTTGAAAATAATAAATAAAGTATAATTTCTCCAAAAACCCAAGTTAGAAAAAATCCGATAAAGGCAAAACTAAATCCAAAAAGATACTTTAGAAAACCTATCCCTTTTTTTTTTATTAAGAATATTATAAAAAATGCTGAACCTACGGCTAATGCTGTAAATATAATTCCATTTAAAATTCCTCCAAGGGGACCCATTTCGCTCTCTGAAATATAACCTCCATCTACTTGAAGTCCATACTCAACATATGTTAAATAAGCTAAAATTCCTGCAATAATAACTACAAGTATTATAGGTAATGGATATAATTTTCTAGTTATTCTATATGTAGGAAAAAAGTGAGGAATAAAATCTTTTTTAAGAACTTCTTTCTCTTCAGAACTTTCAGTCATATAATGAGTAGATATTTAATTAAAATATTAATTTTTCGATTATAATATAAGTATTAGCTTAAACAGCCTAAAAATAAAAAATTAATTTATTCAATTATTGATTTCAAGAAAGAAACTTCTTATTAACAGTAACTTTAAATATTTTTGCAATGCCAAAACTCCAAAAATATATGAAAAAGATAAGGAGATATAAAGAAAAATTAAAGGAATTGATTATTCGCATAGGGCTTTCTTACCCGATAGAACTTGAGTTGATTGATGAGACCTTAACAAAACTTATTTTGCCATGCCATTTAGGAATAATGTTTTTTGGAGATTTTGATGAATCTATCTTTAAAAAAATTTCAATTAATTTAAATCACATATTTGATTCTTTTTTTTTTGATATCAAAAATTTAGGCACTTTTAATTTTTCTATAAAACAATTCTATAAAGGTGTAAAAAAGGAATTTAGAGAATTGAAAAAGACTTCTTCCAAAATTAAAATACATCCAACTAATAAATTTTATCAAATTTTAATCAGTAGAAGGAGGGAAGAAAACCTTGGTATGATACTTGCTATTACCGATCTTCCTATATTTTCAAGTACTAATAATAATATATTATTTTTATTTGGAGAAGCTAATTTAAAACATCGTTGTTGTGTAGTATCATCATTAATATTAAAAGAATCATATTATAATAGACCGGTAAATCAATTTCTATTTGAAGAACGTATTATTAAAGAAATAATCCATGAAGTCGGTCATTTAATTTTAGGTCCAGATCATTGTGATAATCTCTCTTGTGTAATGAGATTTTCTGAAAATATTGAGGAAATTGACCAAAAAAAAAATGGATTATGTGAAAAATGTAAGAGTAAGTTGATTAAAACAAGAGAAGAGTTTAATTTCTAAAAAATAAACAATAATAATTAAAAACTTACAATTGGTAATTTACAGATAAAATTTTTAACTAGTTCAACTCGTTCTTTCCTTTCCTTATTATAGTATCTCAAGGGATAAAGTTCATTAATTATAAATTTATAGAGTTTTATCCATGTCTTTGCAACTGTGCTAATTTTATAATTTTGTGCCACTTTTTTAGAGTTAATTCCCATTTCTGCACGTAAATCATCATTCTTAAGCAATTCCACTACTCTTTTTTTGAACTCATCAAGATTATTAGCCAGATATCCTGTTTTACCATGCTTAATTACATTTGAAATACCTACTGCATTTGCTCCCACACAAGGTGTTCCTTGTGCCATTGCTTCTATTAAAACTAATCCCTCTGCTTCAATCCAAGACCAAAGACAAGCTAAATCGGCGGTATTATATAATTTTAATAAATCTGTAAACGGAACTCGCCCCAAATACGAAACAATATCTTTATAATTCTTCCTTTTAAGCAACTTTAACACAGCTGAAGATGATGGTCCATCACTCCCGACTAGGACTAAATGTGAATCTGGGACTTCTTTTTGAATTTTTTTGAATGTTTTTATTATATTCAAATGATATTTTTCAGGTGATAGCCTAGAGGCATATAAAATTATTTTTTTACTGTCTAAATTATATTTATCTCGTATCCCATTTTCCTTTACATCTGAAAAATATAGATCTGAAATTCCATTAGTTAAACATACAATTGGCTCTTTAAATCTTTGATCCCTAAGTAATTCCTTTTTTGATTTTGTTGGTACAGAGACAAGATCATACTTATCTAAAACATGCCTTTCATAGCGCCAAATCCAATCCATCCTTGCCAATAATTTACCAAATATGGGTATATATTGTGCTGTATAAAAAGACAATGGAGAATTGTGTGTTCCTGTCATCGGAATACCTAAATATTTTGCCCAGTTGATTGCCATTGAACCAAAAGTAGCATGTGTATGGATATGGGCTATATCCAAATAATCATGATTACAAAAAAAGTATTTGTGTATTGGAAAACTTATTACAGCTCCTGTTTTAGGTGAGATTTTAGCCCCAAAGAAATTATGGAGGTGTAGATTCTTGGGAATGTTCTTAGGTTTTTGAATTCCTGGTGCATAAACATGAATGTTGTGTCCTGTATATTTAGCCATTGCCTCAGCAAGGTTTCTACAGGCAATTGCAGTGCCATTCACCTGTGAATACATTGAAGTGAAAAATCCGATATCGAGCTTTTGTTTAACCATTATACTTCAAGAGGTAAAAGATTTAGCTGTTTAGAAAGAAATTATTTTAAAGAAAAAATCATTTGTTTTTTTAGTTATTTTAATTAAACACTTGTTTATATAAAAATACATATTGTTTAATAAAAAAAACTCGAATTTTTAATAAGATTAATATAGTTAAAAATTATGCTATTTAATGATAATCTTATATTGTATTTATTTATCCTTAAATATAATGATATGGGAATATGTAATTACTTTTTAGATAATATTTAACCATAAATTTAAAAATAAAATTCTAAATAATTCTTGATAATAACTATTTGTAAAACAAGTAAAAGTGATTAATAAATTAATAAAATTTTTTTGTATTGATATATGATTTTATAACATGGATGCCAAAGAAGAAAAAGAAATTATTGATGAAATCATGATTCAACGAAGATTATCTTATTCTATCGAAATATTAGATGTTCAAGGAGATAAATATACTGTACGCAATAATTTCAGCTCTTCAATTGTATATGTAAAGAAGGGCGATCATTTTTTTTTAGAAAGTGAATTAGACTAAAAAACTATATATTTTCGTTCATATAATTTAATATTTCAATTCCATTTTGAAAATTATTTGTTTTTTAGGCTATTATATTTTTTAAATTAATAAACAAAAATATTATAATATTTTTTAGTTAATAATATAAAATAATAATTTTATAAATTAATTAACTGAGAGAAGATATTTTAATAACTTTGGTTGATAAACAATTCGAAGAAGAAGAGTAGGATCAAATACAACGGAAGGCAAATTCATTGAAAAATTTCGAGCAGTTATAGATGATAACACCTCCCTTAGTATTTATAATAAAAAAAAAAGATCATTCTGCATTATTAGAAGAGATTTAGCAAAATCATATGAAATTGAAGTCGATGCTTCTGAAGCACCTATTCTAAATAAAGTTTTAAGTGATCCAGAACCTTATGAAAGCTCAATTGCAGATGTTAAAATCTTAGAAAATGAAATATTTCCAATAAATGAAGCATTCCTAAAAGTTTTTGGTGCCGATAAAGAGTTAAAACTCAATGCAATCAAATTAGCTGTTGGCAGTAATTACAATGACTATGTTACAATTGCAGAGGGTGATTTAGTTAAATTTGACGTTAAACCGACACTTACTGGGTTATTAGATTTTATTAAAAGTAATAAAGAAAGTATTTTGGGATTTTTAGATTGTGAATATATTAGTGAGGAAGGTAATGTTATTTACTTAAATTGTGGAAAAAAGAATGTATCTGAAAATGTTTTTTCTATAAAAATCATGATTCTAGCTTCTATGCAACAGAGAGGATTTTTTCTTCAACAAGAACACAAATATTATGGTCTTCAGCTTTATGTTATCATAGAATCAAGAAAACCTAATGATAATTTATTGCTTGAGTTTTTAAAAGAATTGGATATTGATTGGGAAGTAATATTTTTTAGAAGAAAACTTGCAATTCACGATTGGACTGAGATTGAATGTGAGAGAAATTCTGAAAATCTTAAAAGTTTTCTTCGTGCTAAATATGAATCTTTAAATTATTTTGATGTTAATAATATTATTCGTCTAATTGTTAAAAATCAGCTCCCTTTCAGAGTGGCAAATAAAATGGCTTCTTTTTTATATAAAATGAAAAGTGAAAGATCTATAAGATTTCAGGAAAAAAAATTTCAGGAAAATCCATATGAAAATGACCCAGTACAACAAGATGAATATTCCATAACTCTTAAAAAAGCGGAAGTAGCTGCCGCAGCAAAATTAGCATGCGCATACTTAGGAATCCAAAAGAATATCAAATTTGATCGAGATATTTCTGCAGATGAAATTATGAAATATGAAGCAGAAATCAATAATATGTAATTTATTTAATATTTAATAAATAAAAAAACTTAAGAAAATTAAAATCAGTAAATTACTGTTTAATTTAGCTTATAAGATTGTCTTAATAACTCGTGATTTATTTCTCCTACTGTAATACTTTTACCTGTGTTAATATTTGTTATTGTGTATTTTGCAGGGGCAAATAATCCTGGATCAATCTCATAGAAATTATAATTTACCGCTTTAAAAATATCGAGAAATGGTTTTCCGTAACTAGAGGATGTATTTGCAGGAGCTTTCTTAACTAATTCGAATAATTCTTGTTCTTTTTCCTTATCAACACTAATTGTGTAATATGTAAATCCTGCTGTAATAATAGAGTCATTTGTACGTCCCATCGCACTGAGATCATCTTTAGCAATAGGTGCAATAGTAGTGGTTCCAAAACCATTACTTATTACTTCTATAGGAAATTTTATTTCATGTAATTTATGTATACCTGTTTCTACAATTCTAGCAGCAACCTGTATAGATCCTGTCAAACAGGCTGTTGGCGCACAAGCTGCATAAGTATTGCTAGGATCAACTCGACATTTATTAGCCACAATATCCATAACTTCTTTATTTGGTAATTTTGGAGTTTCAAAAACAATCACAGCACAATCCGAATTATCAGTATAATCTAATTCTTCAAAAATATTTTCTACTTTAGCCTTAGCACGAGCGGGTCCAGAACCTAAAGATTGAAATACAACTTTTTTTTTTAATTGTCCTTCTTTTTCTACTTCTTTCTTCAGTTTAACATTCCATCCTGCTAACTGAGATGCCATACAGGAAATTATTGGTTCGGAAGTATACACATTTACACTTGGTATATAATGATTATCTAGATTATAAGAAGAAAAATCAACTGTACCTAATCCCCCCATACAAATCTCTCCTAGAAGTTTCCCTCCAATCCAAGAAGTATTTGTCATATCGAGAATTGTTGAGCCGTTATCTAGTTTATTAACATTTACATTATAAATATCCTTATTTTGTATGATTT
>JBHLQA010000008.1:0-19863 GCA_048885285.1 Candidatus Odinarchaeota archaeon | reverse complement strand
GAACTTAAGATTCTTAAAAAAGAGGAGAATGTAATTATTACACGATATTTGCCAAATGTTGTTGATTTATGTTTTTATGGAGCTTTAATAATTAGTGGAGGTGGTACAATTGTGAGAGAATCAAGTTTATTGAACGTACCTAGTATAGAATTCTACCCAGGAGTATCAGCACCACAAGAGAAATTCTTAATAAGTAAGGGATTTCCTTTAGAACACTTACGAGATTCGGACTACATCATTGAAAGAACAATAGATCTTCTTAATCAGGGCCCTACTCCAGATAGATTTAAAATTAGCTCGTTTAAAGAAAGAATTAACCAATTTGAGAACCCAAATGAAGTTTGTTTTGAGTTTGTAAAAAATAAATTAAGAAATAAATAAGAAATATTAATTTAAGATAATTTGATTCTATTTTTTTGCCATCTGAGTCTCATTAATATTTGTTAAGAAAAGTTTAAATAATTTCATCAAATATAGATTTTTCCAAAAAAATCTTATGTAATAATATTTATGGTTATTTTAAGTCAATTGTTCAAATCCTTCTTCATTTATAAGGATGGTTTCCTCGATTTGGGCTACGTTAACTCCCTTTTTTTCAGCTAATACATTATGTACCTGTAATTTCCCTTGTTGTATAAGTTCTTGAAGTCCAAAAGCTACTCCTAATCTAAATTCTTTTGCCAGCCATCTCTCAGCAAATGGTAGAGTCTTAAAATTTTTATTAATAAAACCAAGAAGTTGTTTAGATGTTTTTCTACGCAATGGTACTCTACCCGCGTAAGGATTAAGTTCATAAATATATGAATATTGGGTATTATGAACTGAGCCTTGACCAGTACTAGCAAATATTTCAATAGCAAAAACTTCATTAATTTCCATTACATCACCCCCTTGAGATCCTAATTCAGGTAAACTTTTTTTACCATGAACAGTCCATCTTTCTATTTGATGACCACCAAGTTCTCTGATTGGGTTATATCTAAAACCTTTAATAATTTCTTCAATTTTTTTACCAATGTCTCGAGTATTAGTTTTGGGTTTAGCTAACATTTTTGCGGCGTCAAGTGCTACTTCAATTGCTTGTATTATATTCTCAAGTGATTCTTCTTCACTTAAATTTATGGAAAAGGCGGTATCTACGATATATCCTTCTATATGTACACCTAGATCAATTTTAACTAAATTTCCTTCTTGTATTTCTAACCCATCATCTTTAATGGGAGATGTATAATGCGCTGCAATATTATTTATGCAGATATTTACAGGAAAAGCACATGATCCCCCTAATTCTTCAATTTTCGCTTCAGTATCAGTTATTAAATCAAAAACTTTTGCTCCTACTTTAATTTTTGGCTTAATATACTTTTTAACGGCTTTAGCAATATTCCCAGCTTTTTGAAGGGATTCTTTTTCAAGTTTTTCTTCTTTTTCTTTATCCAACTCTTCCTTACTTTTTTCTTCTTTAATCTCGCTTTTTAATTTTTCATTTTCAGTCATTATAATTACTAATGTGGATATAGATAAAAATATTTTTTAAATAAGTATTAACTTTATTAGTAAAGTTTTTATTAAAATTAGATTAAAATTAAAAATATAAATAATATTATTATATTATAATCTAATTAGATCAATAACCTACTATTTATTCAAGTTGATAAATTTTTGAGCGAAAATATCAGTGAACTCATTGACCTTTTAAGAAGAATGGAAGCAGTAAATTCAGACATTCAAGGAAGTGCTATTGTTAGTATACAAGGTTTACCTATCTGTTCAGTTTTAGCTAGAGATGTAAATGATGGTATTGTAAGTGCTATGAGTGCCGCTATATTAAGTGTTTCAGAACGCGCTGTAGAAGAACTTGCCCGAGGGGATCTAAAAAGAATTTTAATAGAGGGTGTTGATGGTATAATTATCTTATCAAAAGCAGGAGAAAATGCTATATTATGTACTCTTGCAAAAAGTGATGCTTCATTAGGTATGGTTTTCTTAAATATCCAAAGTGTTTCGAGAAAAATCGCGGAGTTATTAGATTAATATAACATAAGTAAATTTGCTTATACAAAATTTTATTTTTTCAGATAACTTTTAACTTGATTGTTATTATAATATGATATCAAATCAACTTTTTATTGAGTACAAAACAAAATTAGTGAAGATAAAAGATGAAAAGAAGCTTGAGAAAGCATATTATGATATAATTACGAAATGTCTTAGTAGCGGGCAATTTAAGGTTTATGAGTTACTATTCAATGCTTCAGTTGAATTCAATCTTTTTTTTGATATTAATAAAATTCATGATCGATTTAGTATTATTTCAAAATTACTTTTAAATTGTATTGATAAAGTTTCTACGGGATATCAAACTTCAGCATTAGGAGAAATAATTGACATTTTGCGATTTTGTAATAAATATAGTCTATTAGAGAGAGATCTAAGTGATTCAGAGAAAAAAAGTCTTAAGAATCTTAAAAAAGATATTTTATTTATAGCAAATTTAAAGGATTTATTTGGGAGCGTATCAAATTCATTTATTTTTTATATTTATTCTATAATGCCCCTAGATCTTTACAATTCCCTTATAAATAGTTCAATTTCCTTTTTTCCTGATCAAGATGATTTAATGAATTTCATCACAAATTTTTTTTTTAATCAATATACAATTTATGGTCTAAGTGTTAGATATTTAAGTTCAATTGATGATTTTATCAAGGAATTTAAAAAGAATTTCCCCAACTATGATAATCAATTTAGAAAAAAAGAATATCTGAAAACCAGTGAGAGCGAAAAACTCATTGAATTTAATATAAGTTATAGGTATAGAATGTTTTATTATGGTATTGAAGAAGAACCTGAGCATCTTGTGATCAAAAAACATCTTGTCTCTCCTAAAAATATAATGAAAAATATTGATAAAATTAGAGATAAGAAAAATTATAATTTTTATAATTTGTCAATGGTTCTTCTTGGAGGATTAGGACCACAAGGATTAGGGTTTACATATTCTACTCCTAGAGGAGAAGTCCTTGAAATATGTTCAGATCAAAAAGAAACAAAAGCATTTATAATTAAATTTAAACAATATTTAAAGAAGAAATTTCTAATAAAATTAGAGAGAGAATTAGAGAATTTTAGTATTAATGAAAATGTTAAATACGAGATTATAGAATTTCTATCAGATATTCTTAATCAGAAAGAATATATTAATTATTCTAAAAAAGATTCAATAATGAAAAAAATTAAAATATTTTTAGAACAATTGAAAGAATTCGAAGAAGATAATAGAATTAATCTTCAAAAATTAATAAATAAGATTGCAAATGCAATTTCAATTATCCTTAGGAGGATTGAGCTAAGAGATCAGTTCAAAACACGTATGGATTTAGTAATTAAAGATAAAATAAAATCCGAAGATGTTGCAAAATTAACAAGTTTAAAAGGCAAATCACATTATGATGTGCTGTGTGAACGTTTTTTCTTTCAAAATATAGTAAAAAGGTTCTATGAAATCTACAAGAAGAATAAATTATTATAGATAAATAGCAATTTTAAAGAATAAATTGGAAAAATATATTAAAAATTTTGTTTTTATTTTCTTATTTCTTGGATTTGGTCAAAGATATTATCAAGCCTCCCTCGTATTGACCCATATAAACCCTCTTCTTCTGATACTACTGAATTAATTGCTGTTTTTAATCCATAATGACTTTCTGAGATTAATACTCTTATAGGTAAGGTTAGAATATCATTTAAAACCATTAATAATTCCTGAATGATATTAATGATTTGAGGTATTTTTTCACGGGATCTATCAAAATTAGAGGTTTCTGAGGAAATTAAACCGTCCTTACGCTCTGCTTTTAATTCTTCCCATACATTATCTTTTAGTTCAGAAAAATCAATTCCTAAATTTTCAAGAGCCATTTGAGCACCATCAAAAAAGTAAGTGATTGTATCTTTGCCAGTAAAGGTTTTCACGTTTTCAACCATTTCTGGAGGTGCTAAGCCTTCCAAGAAATTTACAAGTAATGTATTATAATCACGAATAACATCCAAAGGAATAAATAATAAGATCATTTCTTTAAATTGCTTAAAGAGATAGCCAAAGACTTTTGCAAACCATTCATTCTGAAGTATTTTTTTCAGTAATCCTCCATATTCATTTAAGATATGAATTGCGAGGTAACCAATAATACGAATCATATCATCCTCGTAATTACGGAAATAATCAAAGAAATTTTTAGGTTCCATATTCAATTTATCTTTAATAATATCGGAGACTCTTTCCTTTATACCTTCTAGAGGCTCATCCAGATATTCCTCTAATTTGTCAATTGATATAACATCTTGTAGTTTATCAATAATATCTAGTTTTGTTTCTTGAACCATTTCTTCTTCTTCACTAATATCTCCAAAATATTTACTTAATATCTTATTTTCTTGAATTTTTGAACTCATTAGTTCATTCCATTCTTTTAAATCATAGATTTTACAAATTAACCTCAAGCAATCCCCCTCTTTAGCTATACATGCTTGTTCAATTATTTGGATTCTATAATCATTTCTTTTTATCTTTAATATAAAATTTGCTACGGTTTCAAGCATTCCGCAAAGACCACAAGCTAATCCTTCAGTATCCTTATTCTCTAATCTTTTAAAAGTAAATGTATCTTCCTTATCTTGACCATAATCTGCACAGATTGGACATTGATTAATTTTTAAAATATAATCATTATATTTTGATCCAACTTTCTGTATTTCTTCATAAGAAAAGGCTTCTAATTCTTTTCCAAATACAACAACCCAAAGAATTTCGAAATATTCTAGAACTTTCTTAGGAGAGCCAGGCATAAATTTAAAAATACTTGAGTGGCGTTCACAAGATTCATAGGCAGCTCTTTTTCCTATTTCTCTAAGTATTATCAGGCTTTCTTCTTCATTCTTAGTAATTTCATTTATCTCTTTAAGAGTTTCTCTATATAGTAAGGTATAAAACAATGCGTTTGTGGAACGCCCAAATATTTTAGTAATTTTTTTCATTAACCATTGAAATGCTCCCATTTTTAAGAAGTCCCCCTGATTTTATATTTATACAATTGAATACACTTTTTATTTCCAATAGCTCGAGATTCAATTATTTCATATGGTTCTATAATTAGAGAAGATGGATTATTAAATTCCTTATTGATAAGAGAAATCATTTCAGAGACCATTCCTAATATTATTTCACATCCAGCAATTTCAACATCTTCATAATGATATTTGCATAAAGCACATCTATGATCATGAACTTCAATTAAATTTTCATCATCATTTATTTCAATTGAAATAGTACTATTAAACACTTTTAGATAAATCGTAGCTATTACGTCTTTTAAATTAGAAATATTGACTGATTCTGTAGGTTTCCAATATCGAATATATGTTTTAGCTATACTTTGTCCCATATTTCTTAATTTTTCTTTTAGATTTAGTACTCCGTTGTTCTTCATAAAGCTTGCTAGAATATGAATGCTATTACGCATTTGATTCATAGTTGCTTCTGTTTGAACTAAATCTTTCCTAGAATAATTCATTGTTCTATTTAGATAACTTATATAAATTAAATATTGAAAAAATACATTAAATAAAAAATTTTTAATCTGATTAATAGATTATTTGTATGATTTCTAAAGTACTTCTAAATTATGAAAATCATTTAAATTATCTCTTTTTTATATTTTTACCTTTATTAGGAGAATTTCCAATAGTATTATAATTATTCAAAGTATAATTAAATATTTACGAAATATGAAAGTGTTTTATAAGAATTATTTAATATTTCAAAATTTATACTAAAAAGGAAATGTTTTTTATGAAAAGGTATTAAATACAGGCTATTTACTACATTTTTTCAATTATTTCTCTAAGTACTTGTTCTCCTGCTGCACCTACCATAATTCCATTTCTTACAAGTATTTGCCCTTGAATTTCTATAGGATGATTCAAGAGTTCACCATTATTAAAGAAGAGGAGTGTAGGTATTGCACTAATTCCAAATTTTTCTCCAAGGGGTCTATTCTGATCAAGATCTTCCTTTATTAATGTTATTAGGCCTTCCTTATGCAATTTTTCGAGTAATGGACTTAAAAAACGACATGGACCACACCATGTAGTAAAAACATCAATAATAACTTTTCCTTGTTTCATATCATCTGAAATTTCGATCCCAAATTCTTTTAGTTCCTCTATTTTTATCATATCATTTCAATTTTTAAATAATTTACAGTTAAAATTGTGTTAATATATTATTGAGAGTATAAATATTCAATTACTTTTATTGATTTCATTTACATTTTAAAATAAGATGAAACTGAAAATTAATTAATTGAAAAAAATATATTAAAAATTGCCAAATTTAAAACTTGTTTTTAAAAGAATTAATTTTAAAATTGACAATAGGTTATACTATATAATATTAATAGAAAAGGATTATGTTATATGGCAACTATAGATTTTAATTTCAGAAATCAAATTCTTGGTAATGATATTGGCAATACACTGGCATATTGTTATCAGTGTGCTACTTGTAGCGGTGCATGTCCGGTAGCACAAGTTACTGAAGGTAGGTATAATCCAAGAAGACTAATACTTGATGCTTTATTGGGATTAAAAGAAAAGATCTTTGGCCCAGAAAATGCTTTTAATATTTGGGGATGTACAATGTGTGATACTTGTGACGAAGTTTGTCCTCAAAAGGTTGAACTTACAGAGATCTTTATAATTCTAAAGAATATGAGTGTGGAGCGTGGAGAAGCCCCAACGCATTACACAGGTCAAGCCTCAACTGTTTTGGAACACGGTAAAGCTATTCCTATGCAACCAGCTATAGAGAGGCGCCGTACACAATTAGGATTACCTGCAATTATGAATCCTGATGTAAAAGAAATAAAAAAATTGCTTGAGGCAACAAAATTATCAGGAAAACTTCCTAAAACAGATTAATTCTTTCTTCTTTATTTTTACTATAACAATTAACGGAAAATTTTTCGGTAGTATTTTATAGATTTGTTCTATAATTGAATTATAGCTTAAATTTAGTTAATTTAAATTTGCATAATTTTAGAGGTAAAAAAAGTTGAGAAAACCTATAATTGGCGGAAATTGGAAAATGAACAGAGGAACCCCAAATGAAACAAATGAAATGTTGGATAAATTTATTCCGCAAGTAGAGGGAATTGATACTGTAGATATAGTAATAGCTACTCCTTTTACAGCTCTAACCACCGCATATGAGATTTTAAAAAATACTAATATCAAGTTAGGTGCTCAAAACATGTATTTTGAAGATAAAGGAGCATTTACAGGTGAAATTTCACCTTATTTTTTAAAAGAAATTGGAGTTGAATATATTATTCTTGGTCACAGTGAAAGAAGAGATATATTTAAAGAAACAGATGCCTTAATTAATAAAAAACTTAAAAAAGCATTATCTACTGATTTAAAACCAATTGTTTGCATTGGAGAACATTTAGAAGAAAGAGAAAAAGGAAAAACAACTGAAATAATTGAACATCAGATTAACAATACATTTAAAGATATTTCTAAAGAGGAAATCATAAAAACTATTATAGCTTATGAACCAATATGGGCAATAGGAACAGGAAAAACTGCTACTCCTGAACAAGCGGAAGAAATACACATTTTTATTCGGAATCTTTTAATCAAAAAATTTGATAAGAAGACTGCAGACTTGATAAGAATACAATATGGTGGCTCTATAAAACCTAATAATGCGGAGGATCTGTTTAATAAAGAAAATATCGATGGAGGTTTAGTTGGGGGGGCTTCTTTGCAATCTGATTCATTAGCTCAGATAATTAAAGCTGCTGATAAAACTGTTAAATAGAATAATTAAAATATTATATTTTTTAGCTATATTTTCTCAAAATTTACATTAATTACTATCATTCTGATTCTATTATCCTAGAATAGTATTAAAAGCGGAAGTTAATTTTGCTGGAAACTCACCAAAATAACTCTGAGGATCTGCGAAAAGTAAATAAAAAAAAGGTTCAAATAAAATATTTTCGATTGTAGGTCCCACATTTGATTTGATAATGCATACTTGAATTGGTTCATCAGAAATAAAAGATTGACGGTATATCCATTCCAATGGCATAATCTCAGGTATATATCCAATATGTCTTAAAATATCGTATACATTGTCTAATGAAAATTTCTTCCCAAAATTTATTATTGGTGACAGGTCAAAAGATGTGATACAAATACCCCATAACCCATAATCTTTCATTTCATTCAAAAAATGATTTGCACTATTTTTTAACTCATTTTTAGATTTTGATATTTTTTTTCTAGCTTTTGAATCTGTTAGAATATCAACAATTTTTTTTTCTTCATTTTCATAAATATTATTAGCAGAATCGAGAGGAATTTTAGGACTTATAAAGTTAGAATAAATAAGTTTAACTTTTTCTCTAACTGATCTATGCAGGAGGAAGGATTCTGTTTGGGTTGTGATCAGCACATCTCCTTGATATTTGCTATTTCCATTCTCATTTTTATCTGTATCTTTTTGTTTTTTAGGCTTAAATTCGAGTACTTCTATTTTTTTATCAATATTTCGAGCAAATTCAAAAAGGGCTGAGATCAAACCCGCTGTAAGATCGAATTTTGAATCCAGATCTAATTGATCTTGAATATAAGATATATTTTTAGAAAAATCAAAAAATCTAAGAAAGATTTTTACTCCTTCTGGGATAGGTTCAACAATTGTATTGAAATAAGGAAAACCAGTGGTAGAAATAATACTAAGTTCGTAGATAGTCATCTATTTCAAACGTATTGTTCTTCTTTATTTTAATTAATCTAATGGTTTTTTATCAAATTTTAATATATTTCAATTTATAATAATATATTTAATCTTAATTTAATAAAATCATAGAGAAATTAATCTCATTATACAATTAAAAACCATAGCATCAATAAAAAAAATTAAAAGACAATGATTGCTGGTTTACTTGGAAGTGCATCAGCTGCTTTTGGTTCATTTGAGTCTTTTTCATAATTTTAAGAGATAAATTTTTCACCTATTTTAAAATTTTGTCTCAATTTTTATAATAATATTCATGAATAGTAAATTCAGAGAATGAATTCAAAGGAATTTTCATAAAAAATTATTTGAAAAAATTGGATGAAATAAAACTTCAAAAAAAAATCTAAAATAATGAAAGAATTATTTGAAAAGTAATTCTTGGAGTAAAATATCATAGAACATATGATTTTGAGATAGATGAGAATAAAGGGATATGTACTTAAGCAGGATTTTTATTTTTTTTTTTAACACTAGATATAAAAGTTTAAATATGATAAAAATAATAAATAAAAGTGCAAATCCATAAAATTTATAAAACAACAAAATTAATTCCAGATTTTATAGTCAATTTTTAAAGGGTGAAATTATGGAAAAAGCTGAATATAAATTTCTTCATCCACTAAAAGGTCTATCTGTTTGGGAAGAAAATAAACTTTTAGTTCGATGGGAAAAGGGTATCACTGAAGAAGAACGCTATGGAATTATTAAAGGGCAAGGATTAAAACTTATAGAAAGTATTGAATCTGCAAGTATTGAATCTGCAATGAGACTTAAAATTAACAATACAGATGCCATATGGTGGGTTGAAAATGTAAATATTGAGCCAATTTCAGAGGAAGTTATTGAAGAATTAGAAATATCAAAAGAAATACGATGGGTTGCTCCAGTATATAGAAAAGAAAAAACAGAAAAAGAATTAATGAATCTATTTTCCATAAATCCTGCTCGATTGCACTTAAATCAATCTTTATTGACCAAATCTCTTCTATCATCAATTAAAAATATGGGTTTAGAAGTAGAAATTAAACAAAATCCCTCAACTCATCATACAGGGAGAGTAACCTTAATTATCTTGAATGTTAACATGCGAAATAAAAAAGGAACTGTTCAATTAGCGCAAAATATGCTTGATATCCTAGGGAATCAAGATAATTTTAATTATAAACATGATATACGTTTTGAAAACATACCCTTTATTAGCCCTCAATGCGTAAAAATACCAGATGACCCCCATTTTGAGCATGAATGGGGAATGTGGAAAATAAACGCTCCTTATTCTTGGGATGAAACCTGTGGAGATCCTAATATAATAATCGCCGTAATTGATTCAGGAGTTGAATTAAATCATCCTGATCTGAATGTTAATTCTCTATCATGGAATGCATCTAATGATGAACCCGATGGTAGTCCCGTTGGAAGCCATGGTACAGCATGTGCGGGTATTATAGCAGCACGAATTAACAATGGTTTAGGTGTTGCTGGTGTAGCAGGTGAATGTCAAATAATGGCTCTTGCAACATCAACTTGGGCTGATACTGATATAGAAGAATTACTTTATTTTGCTGCAGATAATAATGCTCGGATAGTAAGTATGAGTTTTGGAGTCTATGAATCATGGGATATCTGGGATTTAGAAATAATTAGAGAAGCTCTTCAGTATGCGCATAATATGGGTCTAATTCTATTAGCTGCTTCAGGGAATGAGGATTTATCTAGTATCCGATTTCCTGGCACTGATATTCGTACAATTTGTGTTGGGGGTTCAAATCATGATGATGTAAGAAAAAGTATGACATCAGATATATATATTAATTGGGGTGCATGTTATGGTGAGGAATTAGATGTTGTAGCACCTTGTATAGAGATACCTACAACTGATCTCCTTGGTAATGCAGGATATTCATTAGAGGATTATACTTTAGATTTTTCTGGAACTTCTTCAGCAACTCCTCATGTAGCAGGATTAGCAGCAATGATTCTCAGCGTAGAACCTTCTTTATCTAATATAAAAGTTCGTGAGATAATAGAAAGAGCATGTGATAAAATTTCTCCTTTCATTTATGATTATACTATAGTTGATCATAAACCTAATGGCACATGGAATAATGAAGTTGGATATGGACGTATAAATATTGAACGCGCGTTAGTATTAACGTCCAAACTTAAGATATCTGGTAAAGAATTAGAATTCTTAAAAGAAATTCATTGGAAAAGACATAAAAATATAACTGCTGTCATTAAACCTAGCCGAAATTCTCTAATACCTCTAACTCGTCAAACTGTAATTGAACGTGTACCAGTGGGTATAAATCCTTGTGGAATTGCTTTTGATGGAAGTCATATTTGGGTGACAAACAGTAAATCTAATAATATTAGTAAGATTGATATAACTACTAATACAGTAATGGCGACAGTTGCTGTTGGGAAATCTCCACACGGCATCGCCTTCGATGGAAGCCATATTTGGGTAACAAACAGTAATTCAAATAATGTTTGTAAGATTGATATATCTACTAATATAGTAATAGCGACAGTTGCTGTTGGAAGATCCCCATACGGTATTGCCTTCGATGGAACCAGTATATGGGTTGCAAACAATAGAAGTAATGATTTACATAAAATAGATATTTTTACCAATAATATCACTGCGAGAATAGGACTAGGATGGCAATCACACTCACCTAAAGAATTAGCTTTTGATGGTGTCCATATCTGGGTAACACACAAAGGACTAATTCCCTCAGGTCCTACTTTGTCTAAATTCGATTCATTTACTAACCGTCTAAAAATAAGTATACTTGGTAGAGGTAGTCCCCATCAACTAGCATATGATGGAACACATCTATGGGTAGCAAATCAACATAGGAATAGAGTTACTAAAATTAATGTTAAAAAGAATTCTGTAATTTGTAATATTTCTGTTGGTAAAAAACCCTATGGTGTCATTTTTGATGGTACTCACGTGTGGGTAACAAACTATCATAGTAATAATTTAAGTAAAATTGACATCCAATCTGATTCTGTGATAAAAGTCATTGGATTGGGTCACAACCCTTTAGGATTGGCTTTCGATGGGACAGATATTTGGATTGCAGAAAACTATCAAAATGATTCCTCCCTTCAAAATCATTACGTATCTAAGGTTTCTGCGATACCTTTAGGAGTTGAAGCACCATCAACTGTGATAGATTGAATAGCAAAAATAGGAGGTGAGAAAAAGACGCCATGGTATTTAATAAATTACTCCCTTGGAAAGAATAATGAATATAATTATCCCACATATGTGAAAGGTGTAGTGTGGAGAACAATTATCTACCACCACAGTGAATATAAAATGATCGGTGAAACTGATGAGCCTTTATCAACTGAAATAAAAGAGGTTACTGTATTAACTCCAGAAGAAGTAGAAAAATGTAAAAAGGAGTTCCAAGAACCCCGTTCAATATCAAAATAAGTTCTTATAGGAATAAACTTACTCAAAAAATCATAATCTTAATAAAAAATATCAGAATTATATTAAATCTTTATTTTCTTTTCCCTTAAATTCATATAATTTAATTCTTAACGACTTAAAAATTTTTCTTACTTATTCCTAAAAGGTAATTTCTGAGTTTTATATCAATGAAAATTGAAAAGAATCATATATTTTGAAAAACTATCAATATGATTTAAAATAGTAAATAAACTTTTAAAGGAATTTTATGAGATTATTTATCAAAACACAGCAAATTCTGCAACTCAGTTAAAATGAAAAACATACTTATCAGAAATTCTCTTATTTAAAGCTCTTGATGATTTAAAGAAATCAAATATAGTAACTCCTTTAGTAGAAAAAATGGAACAAATTTTCCGAAAAAATACATTTACTAAAATAAAGAAAATAAAATATTGGAAAAATAATAGGGCTTTATATAAAATTTAAATTGATGTGTTAGGATATTATTATGGAACAGGTTTTATCTTTGTAAAATCTGAACCATATCCAAGATCTTTAGAATCTGAGGATTCTTCTCTTGATTATATAAATGAAAATTATGAATTTGAATGTAATAATGAATATAAATTAATATGCAAAAGAAAAAAAAATTTAAAAATCCTAAAATTATTCTAAAACGATAGCAGGGCGTCCTGGTAATGCTTGAGATGCTTTTTTATGATCAGACTTAACTTCTACTATAACATCTACATCACAATTAAATCTTTTTTTGATTAGAGGTTTTATTTCATTAAAAAATTGATTTTCATCAGATATATCAATATGGTGTTTGGAATACTTTCCAATATTTTTGAGAATCTTTGTAGTTGTTTGACTGATAAATTTACTGTGAGTTTTTAAATCCCCATTTTTCATCAATTCTTTCATAATTTCTCCTTGATCCTTTGTTTTGTCAATTAATATCATCAATAAAGAATAAAATTTGTATTTCCAATCAGTAGCCGTTATAATCATAGTTTTTTTAATATCCTTTATTTTCGTTGCTAATTTAATATTTTTAATGTCATCAATAATATTGTTTACTAAATTCCATTTATACTCATTTTCAACATTGAGGAGATCAGTATTATATATTGACCAAGAATTTATGCTTAGAAATTTATCTTTTCCAATGAATTCCCAGATTTCTTCTGTAACATGTGGAATAAAGGGATGAGAAAGGATCAATAATTTTTCTCTACATTCTTCATAGATTTCTTTTATTACTCCTTCTTCTTTATATTTTGTTAACTCCGAGACAAATTCTATTATATAATTAAGAGCATCTCGAATCGCAATTCTGTTAATGTGTTCAGTGACTAATTTAATAGTCTTATTCAAATTATATTCAATTAGATCATCCCTAATATCTCTTTTATTTCTTTTGTTTTGAATTGGAGCAGTTAACAAATGAAAGAAATTTCTTATAAATTTATTGGCAAAATTGACTCCCTCATCATTCCATTCTAAACCTGATTCAGGGCTTGCTCCAAATAATATAAAAAATCTTGCTGAGTCTGCTCCGTATTTTTCAATAATTTCCCCCGGATTTACTGTATTTCCATAACTCTTACTCATTTTAACAGATTTTTGAATAAGATCAATATTTCCACATGTTCTACATTTCATTTCCTCTAAATCAGCCTTCATAAGGAAGACATTACAGTTAGTACAGAACGGTTGAGCTTTATTAATCATGCCCTGAGTTAATAACTTCTGGAAGGGCTCATCAAATTTATGAAGTCCTAAATCACGAGCCACCTTTGTAAAAAATCTTGCATATATCAAATGAAGTATCGCGTGCTCGATTCCTCCCACATAGAGATCCACATTTCCCCAGTAATTTACCTTATTTTTAGTATAGGGAATATCTGCTTCTATAGATGGAGGATCACAATAAGCAAAAAAATACCAAGAACTATCAATAAATGTATCCATTGTATCTGTCTCGCGAGTTGCGTTGTTCCCACATTTAGGACATTTTGTATTAACAAAACTTTCACTTGTTTTTAATGGATTACCTGCTCCGGTAAAAGACACATCATTTGGTAAATAAACAGGTAAATCTTCATATGGTACAGGCAACATACCACACTTATCACAGTATATTATTGGTATTGGACATCCCCAGTACCTTTGACGTGAAATACCCCAATCTCTTAATTTATAATTTATAGTAGCATATCCCTTCTCAAGTTCAGTTAATTTTTCAGTTATTTTAATAATAGCGGATTTATTCTCCATACCATTAAATTCTTCTGAGTTTGCTAGAAATCCATCACTTTCATAAGCACGAGTCATTTTAGCTATATTCAATTCATAGTTATGTGGTTGAATTACGATTTTAATTGGAATATTATATTGTTTGGCGAATTCAAAATCTCTTTGGTCGTGGGCAGGTACGGCCATTACTGCTCCAGCTCCATACTCGTAAATAACGAAATTTGAAATATAAACAGGTATTTTTTCCTCAGTAAGTGGATTGATACAATATTTTCCAATAAACATTCCTTTTTTTTCAATTTCAATATCAGTCCTCTCAAATGCATTTTGATGCATTACCTCTTGGTAAAGTTCTTCAAACTCTTTTTCATATTGAGTTCCTTTCACCCATTCACGGACCCATGGATGTTCAGGAGCGAAAACCATAAATGTTACACCATATAAAGTATCAGGCCTAGTAGTAAATATATCAATTGTCCGCTTCTCTCCTACAATTGGAAATTTTATGATTGTACCTTCTGACCTTGAAATCCAATTTCTTTGCATTATTTTGACTTTCTCAGGCCAATCAACGATATTTAATCCCTCTAGTAATTCCTCGGCATAATCCCGAATTTTTAGAAACCATTGTGATAAGAATTTATGCTCAACAATAGAATTGCAGCGCCAACATTTTCCTCCTTGAGCTTGTTCATTTGCTAAAACTGTAGCACATTTAGGGCACCAATTAACATAACTTTCTTGTTTATATGCTAATCCCCTTTCTAACATCTTTAAGAAAAACCATTGATCCCATTTATAATAGTTAGGATTATGACTATATATTTCTCTTGTCCAATCATATGAAAGTCCGATTCTTTTTTGCTGATTTTTCATTGTAATTATATTTTTATCAGTCCATTCTTCAGGATTAGCACCATGATCGATAGCTGCATTTTCCGCGGGTAATCCAAATGAATCATAACCCATTGGATAAAGAACATTAAAACCATTCATTCGTTTAAATCTAGCATAGCAATCTCCAATAGTATAGTTTCTAAGGTGCCCCATATGAAGTTTTCCAGAAGGATATGGATACATCTCCAAAACATAATATTTAGGCTTCTTTGAATCAGCTTTAACTTCAAAAGTTTTATCTTTTTCCCATTTTTGTTGCCATTTTTTCTCAATTTTTTCAGGAAAATAATCAACCATAAAATCCAACACTTATCATAAATTAGTGGTTATACACAAGATTTAATATTTTAGTATTCGATTCAATAAATTTTTTATGTAGTAAATTAAAATTGGAATATCTAAATATTTCTTAAAAATTGTATTAATTATATTATATAATAAAGTATAAACTGGAGCAATAAAACTTAATTTTACCAATTTACTAGGGAGATTAGTGACAATAGAAAAAATAAGATTATCTGTTGGAAGTGCTTCCGTTTTAGAATTAGGATTGTTGCCTCATTTTAAAAATCCTCCAACCACATGTTATCTTATGACATTCAAGGAAGGTCGTTGTATAGCAAATTGTGGTTTTTGTCCTCAGGCAAGATCATCAAAAAGTCCTGTTGAAAAACTATCTCGTGTTACTTGGCCAATTTTTTCATTTAAAGATTTTCTGACAAAATTAAAATATTTACCATCCTCAAAAAAATTTGAACGCATTTGCATTCAAACACTTAATTACCCAGAAAATTTCAATGATTTGATTGAGATTATAACTCAGATTAAAAAATTTATTGATATCCCAATATCAGTTGCAATTCCACCCATGTCAAAAGAAAAATTAAAAGAATTAAAAATTAGAGATGTACAAAGAGTGGGAATTGCGTTAGATGGGGCTACTCCCGAAGTTTTTGATATGATTAAGGGTAAGAATGTTAAAGGTCCTTATAATTGGAAAGAACACATTGAAAAGTTAAATGAGGCACTAGAAATTTTTTCTCCGGGATTTGTTAGTACTCATATTATAATCGGATTAAAAGAGACTGAAAATCAGGTAATTAAACTCATAGAAAAATTATCCAATTTAGGTATTGTTGTATCATTATTTGCTTTCACCCCCATTAAAGGCACTAGATTTGAAAATATACAGCAACCGAATATTATAAGTTATAGAAAATTGCAGTTAGGAAGATTTCTCATCTACAATAAGGAGAAAAAATTAAGAGACTTTACATTTAGTAGAAGAGGAGAAATAATAAATATTAATATTAGTAAAAAAGAACTAAAGATTCTCGTTAATGAGACAGATTGTTTTTTAACTTCTGGATGTCCTGGATGTAATCGTCCTTTTTATACTTCAAAACCATCAGGTCCAATTTATAATTTTCCGAGATCGCTTACAGATAAAGAAAAAAAGGAGATATATGAATTATTGAATAAATTTGTAAATAGATAAATTAATAGAAAAAATGAATGTTTGGAGATTTATACCACTAACAATTAACAACGGTTTTTGGAATATGGCATTAGATGAGGCTATTTTAAAAGTAGCAATAGAAAAGAAATCTCCAAACACATTAAGGTTTTATAAATGGAAACCTTCAACTGCAAGTATCGGTAGAAATCAAAGTCTAACAGATGAGATCAATGTACAATTTGCTAAAGAAAAAGGATTTAATGTTGTAAGACGAATTACTGGAGGTGGAGCTGTATTCCATGATGAATTCAGAGAAATAACTTACTCAATTGTATGTCCTATTAAATTTCTTGAGAAATTAGATGCTAATAAGGTAATAGACCAGTTTGAGATTATTACTTTAGGAATAATCACAGGTTTATCTTATTTTGGATTAAAACCAGAAAAGGATATTATCCATTGCCCTGCTATTCTTTTGGATGGAAAAAAATTTTCTGGGAATGCCCAAGTCAGAAGGAAAGGATATATCCTTCAACATGGTACAATTTTATTAGACATTAATCCTGAATTAATGTATTCTGTGCTAAAAACTCCAAAAAATGTAACTAAATCTAGGATGGTTAGATCAGTTCGAGCAAAGTGTATAGGAATAAAAAAGAATCTAGAAAATTATGATGAAGGAAAATTAATTGGTTCATTAAAAAAAGGATTTGAAAATGCATTAAAAATCAATTGTAAGAAAAGTTCTTTTAGAGAAGAAGAAATAAAGTTAGCCAAAGAATTAGTACTCACAAAATATTCAACATTGAAATGGTTAAAAAAGTATGACTAAAGTTCAATTATTAAAAGAAAAAATAACATCTCAATCAATGAAATGGGAGGATTTTTCAATGATTTTAAACCTAACATCAGAAGAGTTAGATGGATTGTTTGATATAACTCAAGAAATTACGCGTGAAAACTTTAATAATGTTTTGAAAATCTATAATCCCACAAAGAGATTTCCTGCTATTAGTATAACGGGGAATGAATGCAGATTGAAATGTGAACATTGTAATAAGAAATATTTGAAAGGAATGAAACCTATACTGAGAGTTAAAGAGCTAGAAAAATTTTTATTAGAGCTTTATAAAAAAGATGGTGTAGGGGCATTAATATCAGGAGGCAGTATGGAAGATGGTACAGTTCCATTATTAAAATTTTTAGATACTATAAAAAAAGTGAAGAAAGAAACAAAATTGATTATAAATACACATACAGGGATACTAACAGAAGAAACAGCGAAGAAACTCGCTGATGCTAAGGTTGATATTGTGTCTTTTGATATAAATATGGATAAAGAAGTTGTTAAGAATATTTATCATTTAGATATTGAATTAAGTGAATATAAAACAGCTGTAAATTTATTAAAAAAGTACAAATTGAATATAGTCCCTCATATTTGCATTGGTTTGCATTATGGTAAACTGCATAAAGAGTTAGATTCTATAAGATTCATCAAAGAAACAAATATTGATCCCTCATTAATCGTTATTATTGTTTTAATTCCTCCCAAAGATTCAAAGATTAAATTTGAGTTACCTATACCGGAAGATATTGCGAAAGTTATAAGTATTTTAAGAATTGTTTTTCCTATGACCGAAATTTCGTTAGGGTGCATGAGACCTCGTGGGAAAATTAAGACTGAGATTGAAAAAATTGCTATTAAAGCAGGTATAACTCGAATTGAAATTCCCTCTAAGGAGACTTTAATATGGTTAAAAGAATTTAATTCAAAAATCCAATATAAATATTTTTCAGCTTGTTGTGCAATACCTGAAAAGTTAGAAAAGCTAGCTGAAAGTCACAAATTAGATATTAAAAGATATATAAACCTCTAAATCAAATAATCATGAGTTTAAAAAATGAAATTAAAATTATTGGATTAATGGGAATTCCAATAATTGAAAAGGGAGATAGTATTCCAATAATCATTATAGATGCATTAAAAAAAAATAGTTTAACACTAGAAAAAGGAGATATAATCGTAATTGCCCAGACAATTATCTCAAAAAGTATTGGTAGAACCAGGAATTTAAATGAAATAATACCAAGTAATAAAGCTTTGAATTTATGTGACTCTATAACTTCTAAATTAAAAACTCAGAGATTACCAGAAAAAGCACCACAATTAATACAAGCAATATTAGACGAATCTAGACGAATAATAAAAAGTCAGCATGTGTTAATAACAGAAACTAGACATGGTTTTATTTGTGCTGATGCGGGAATAGATAAGTCTAATGTTGATGGTGCAGGTGTTATAACCCTATTACCAGAAAATCCTGATAAAGAGGCTGAGGAGATAAGAATTGCATTAAAAAAAAAAACAGAAAAGGAAATCGCTGTAATAATATCTGATTCGTTTGGGAGGGCTTTTAGATTAGGTGCTATTGGAACTGCCATCGGAGTTTCAGGAATAGATCCGGTTTTGGATATGCGAGGTAAAAAAGATTTATTTGGAAAGGAACTCCAAACAACTTTAATTGGGCAAGTTGATAGTTTAGCGGCAGCAGCACAATTGGTTATGGGTGAATCTAATGAGGGTATTCCTATCGTATTGATAAGAGGGTATAATTTTGAATTTAATAAAAAAACAACAATAAATTCTATTTTAAGAGAAAAGGAAATTGATTTATTCAGAGAAAATCAAGAAGATGTATTAAAAAGATTTTTAAAAAAACGTAGGAGCTATAAATTACCTTTTTCAACTCAAAATGTGGATAGAAAGATTATTGAAGAATGTATTGAAATTGCTAGATGGGCTCCAAGTGCTCATAATGGACAGTTTTGGAGATACATAATATTAGAAAGAGATATGATACGTGATAGTTTGATTACTAAAATGAATGAAAAATTAAAAGTTGATTTACAAAAAGATGGAAAATCGGAAGAATT